>JAUXWS010000100.1 GCA_030685015.1 bacterium | reverse complement strand
AGCCCACTCCCCTCCCAGGGGGAAGGTCGGGATGGGGGTTCATGGCGCCCAGCCCACTCCCCTCCCAGGGGGAAGGTCGGGATGGGGGCTCATCGCCTCCGCGACAACCCGTCAACAATCTCCAGCACGACCTCGTGCCGCCCGCTGATCTCGTCCGCCTCCGCCAGCCACTCCGCCGGCAGGGTGGTGGTCAAGGCCAGCACGCGGCAACCCGCCGCCCGGGCAGCCTGGATGCCGAAAGGGGCATTCTCCACCGCCAGGCAGGAGTCCGGCGTCACGCCCAGGGCCGCCGCCGCCTTGCGGTAGCCCTCCGGGTCGGGCTTGCCCCGGGCCACGTCCTCCGCCGTCACCACCGCCCCGAAACGCGCCCACAGGGCGGCCGGCACGAGGGCCCGCGCGTTCACCACGGTGGAGCCCGTCACCAGGGCCGCGGGAAGACCGCGCGCCGCCAGGCCGTCGAGCAGGTCCACCGCTCCGGGAAAGACATCGCTACCGGGCAGGGCGCGGAAGATGCGGCGCTTCTCCGCCACCAGGGCCTCGCGCTCCCTGCTGTCCCAGTCCAGTCCCAGCTCCCGGCAGATCCAGGCGCAGGTGTCCAGCGCCTTCTCGCCCTCCCGCTGCAGGGGGAGCATGGCGTCCAGCGCCACGCCTCGCGCCGCGAAGACGGCCTGCCAGGCCCGCACATGGTTGGGCTGCGAGTCGATCAGCACGCCGTCCATGTCGAGCAGGACGGCGCGGAGCCTGAAGGCGGCCTGTCTCACGCCGCCCTCAGGGCAAGGGCTCCAGCACAGCGGTGAAGTGGCGCAGCATGGGTGGCTGCCACACGATGCGGTAGCCCTTGAGCTGGTCACGCCGCTGATGGATCCCGCGCAGCGCGTCGGCCACGAACTTCATGTGGGCGCCGGTGTAGACGCGTCGGGGGATGGCCAGGCGCACCAGCTCCATCTCCGGCGCCTCGCTCTCGCCGAACATGAGGCTGCCGATCTCACAGGCCCGCACGCCGCCCTCGCGGTAAAGCTCCACGGCGAGGGCCTGGCCGGGGAAGTGCTCCGGCGGGATGTGCGGCAGGAACTTCTTGGCGTTGAGGTACACGGCGTGGCCGCCCGCCGGCTTGATGAAGGGGATGCCGGCGTCGTCCAGCTCGTCGGCCAGGCTCTTCACCTGCCCGATGCGGTAGGCCAGGTAATCCTCCTCCAGCACCTCCTCCAGGCCGCGGGCGACGGCCTCCAGGTCGCGGCCGGCCAGGCCGCCGTAGGTGGGGAAGCCCTCGATCAGGATCAATTTGTTCTTGATGCGCTGGGCCAGCTCGCCGTCGTTGAGGCAGAGGAAGCCGCCGATGTTGACCAGGGCGTCCTTCTTGGCGCTCATGGTGCAGCCGTCGCCGTAGGTGAAGAGTTCCTGGGCGATCTCAAGGACGCTGCGGTCCTGGTAGCCCGCCTCGCGCTGCTTGATGAACCAGCAGTTTTCGGCGAAGCGGCAGGCGTCGAAGAAGAGCGGGATGCCGTACTTGCGGACCAGTTCGCTCGTCTCGCGTACGTTCTGCATGGAGACCGGCTGGCCGCCGCCGCTGTTGTTGGTGATGGTGAGCATGACGACGGGAATGTTGTCGGCCCCCACCTGCTTGATGGTGTGCTCCAGGCGGTCCAGGTCCATGTTGCCCTTGAAGGGGTGCTCCGTCTCCGGTTCGTAGGCCACGTGACCGGCGCAGTCCAGGGCGAGACCGCCGTTGGCCTGGACATTGGCCCGCGTCGTGTCGAAGTGGATGTTGTTGGGCACGGCCATGCCCGGCTTGAGCAGGGTGGAGAAGAGCAGGTTCTCCGCCACACGGCCCTGGTGGGTGGGGATGACGTGCTCGTAACCGAAGATGCGCCGCACGACCTCGACGAAGTGGTAGTAGTTGCGGCTGCCGGCGTAGGATTCGTCGCCGTGCATGATGCCGGCCCACTGGTTGTCGCTCATGGCGCTGGTGCCCGAGTCCGTGAGCAGGTCGATGAAGATGTCCTCGGCGCGCAGGCTGAAGAGGTTGTAGCCGGCGGCCACGATCTTCTCGTCACGCTCGGCGCGCGTCAGTCGCTTGACGCGCTCCACCACCTTGATGCGAAAGGGTTCCGCCGGGAAGTCCATGTGCTCCTCGTCAGGTCTGCAATAGAGTGGCGCTCTTCTTCATCATGAAGCTCCTTCCCGGCCGTCCCCCTGGCCGGGGGACGGGGATCAGCGACCCATGGCCCGCAGCATGTCCCGCACCGCCGCCTCCAGGCCCGCGAAGACGGCGCGGGCGATGATGGAGTGGCCGATGTTCAGCTCCTCTATCTCCGGCATGGCGGCGATGCGCCCCACGTTGGGGTAGTTCAGGCCGTGGCCGGCGCTGACCCGCAGGCCGAAGCGGCGCGCCGCGATGGCCGCCTCGCGGATGCGCTCGGCGGCCTGTTCCAGCTCCGCCTCGCCGCGCTGGGCGGCGTAGTCGCCCGTGTGCAGCTCCACGAACTGCGCCCCCAGGCGCCGCGCCTCCTTCACCTGGTCCAGCTCGGGATCGATGAAGACGCTGACCACGATGCCGTGGTTGCGCAGGACGCGGATGCGCTGGGCCAGATCGTCGCCGCCCGCCCGCAGATTGAGCCCGCCCTCGGTGGTCAGCTCCTCGCGGCGCTCGGGTACCAGCGTCACCATGTCGGGCGCCGTGTCCAGGGCGATGTTGACCATCTCCTCGGTGGCCGCCATCTCCAGGTTGAGGTGCGTTCCCACCACGGCGCGCAACAGCTTGAGGTCGCGGTCCGAGATGTGGCGGCGATCCTCCCGCAGGTGGCAGACGATGCCGTCCGCCCCGGCGCGCTCCACCAGCCCCACGGCATGGAGCGGATCGGGCTCGATGCCCTGCCGCGCCTGGCGCAGGGTGGCGATGTGGTCGATGTTGACGCCCAGTCTCATCTCAATCCTCCATGGCGGCGGGGAAGGCCGTGCTCGGCCAGCCCGTCGTCTTTTGCGGCGCCGCGGCCTCCGGCGCGCGCTGCGCCAGCCAGTCGCCCGGCCGTGGCGCCGACAGGACCAGGCGGGCCGGCGCCAGCGCCAGGTCGGGGGGCAGGCCGTCCAGCCAACGCGCCAGCAGCCGCAGGGTGCGCGGCCGAGGGTGGGCGATGGCGATGACAGTCCCCTCGCGGCGGGCCAGGGACTCCAAGGTTTTCAGCTCGGCGGCAATGGCCTCGTCGCTGTCCACATGGTCCAGAAAAATGCGGTTGACGTGGACGGGGATGCCGGCGGCGCCCAGCACGTCCGGCACCCGCGAGCCGGCGATGGTGCGGCTGTCGATGAAAGGCAAGCCCAAGGGCTGCCAGGTCCGGGCGAAGGTTTCCAGGAACCGTCGGTCCAGGCTGGCGCGCGACCCCTGGTGGTTGTTGGCGGCCACCATGTCCGGCAGTTCGCGCCGGGCGCGGGACACCAGGGCCTCCATCTGGTCGGGGCCGGCTTTCACCGGCAGCAGCAGGCGCTCGGCGGGCAGGTGCGGGTTGAGCGGCTCCCAGGGCAGATGGGCCAGGTAGTCGCGGCCCAGCCTGGTGCAGCGATCCGCCAGGTGCGCGGCCAGCGGCGTGCCGGGGATGATGGAGAAGGCCACCTCCGGCGGCAGGGCTTGGCAGGCGGCCAGGCGCTCCGCGCCGATGGGGTGTCCCATGTCGTCCAGGATGAGCAGGATGCGGCCGGCCGCTCCATGGAGGGGCGGTCCCGCCAGGGGCAGGATGAGGAGCAGGAAAGAGAGCAGCCAAGCGGACAGGCGGATCACAGATCGTCGTCCCACTGGATGATGCGGAAGACCGGCGTAGGGCCAAAGATCGGACTTTGGCAGAACTCATCAAGCGGAACGGACTTGATCACGGTGAAGGTGGCGTGGCCGGCCAGCACGCTCTGGCCAAGGCGCAGTTCGAAGAGAATGGCGAAGCGGACCAGGGAGTCCGGCGTGGCCAGATCGGCCAGATCCTCCCCCACGCCCACCCAGCGCAGGTCCACTTCCGGGTAGTGGCGGAAGAGGCGGCCGGTGGAGAGCAGGTCCGTCTCGCGGGGCATCATGTCGTACTCGCCCAGTTCCGTGTTGAAGAAATTGAACTGGTAGTCCGGGCAGGCCAGGCACTCGGCGTAGCGCAGGCTGTCGCGGTGGATGTAGGAGCTGCGGAAATTCTCCAGCAGCCCTCCCACGGTGCTCTGGTCCGTCCAGAGGGAGAGCGGGTCGCCCAGGGGCGGGGCGAAGGGGTTGTCGCAGGAGATGGCCAAGAGGAGGCCGGCCATCAACCCCCATCCTGATCTTCCCCCTGGCAGGGGGAAGGAAGAGCTCATGGCCACAGGAAGACCTGCTTGAGCTGCGTCCAGGAGGGCAGGCTGTCGGCGCCCCAATCCTCCCAGCGATGGATGGCCCAGTCGCCGTTGAGCAGGTTGCGCGAGAGGCCCAGGCGCAGGGTGCCGGCCCAGGCCTCGTCGGAGCGACCCGCCGAGGCGGGCAGCGCCAGGCGGTAGTCGGCCGTGTAAGAGGCGGAATCCCCCGCCGTGAGCGAGTCCGTGCGCAGGAGGTGCAGGGAGGGCCGCGCCTGGAGAGCCTCGTAATGGTCGCAGAAACGCTGCCAGGCGGCCAGCTCCTCGTCCAGACCCCAGCTCAGGCCCTGGCCGGCCACGGCCGGATCCGCCACAAAACGGAAAGGCCGCGTCCAGCCGCTGTCCGCCAGCAGTTCCCCGTAGACAACGGGCTCCAGGGCCGCCACCACCGTGGCCAGGTTGGCCAGCACGGCGTCGGGGCTGATGGGGGGCCGCCAGGCGAGGTGGTCGCCGTCGTCGGGCTGCTGGCTGTCGCGGGGCTCGAAGAGGGCGCAACCGGCCAGCGCGGTGGCCAGGAAAAGACGAAGCGGAAGGAGGTTGCCCCGCCTTCCGCTCCCCTCGGATGTCGTGTCGATCCGTGTCACGCCGGTCCTACAGCTTGGCGATGACGGCCTCGCCCATCTCCTGCGTCCCCGTCGTGCCGCCCATGTCGTAGGTGCGGGCCTTCCCCTCCTTCAGCACGGCGGCGATGGCGGCCTCCAGCCGGTCGGCCATGGGCTTCTCGCCCAGCCACTCCAGCATCATCTTGGCCGTGAGGAACATGGCCATGGGGTTGACCTTGTTCTGCCCGAAATACTTCGGGGCGCTGCCGTGGGTGGGCTCGAAGACGGCGTAGTTGTCGCCGATGTTGCCGCTGGCGGCAAAGCCCAGGCCGCCCACCAGTTGGGCGCCCAGGTCGCTGATGATGTCGCCGAACATGTTCTCGGCCACCAGCACGTCATAGTCGAAGGGATTCTTCAGCAGCCACATGCACTGCGCGTCGATGTTGGTCTCCCAGAGCTGGATCTCCGGGTAGTCGGCCGCCACCTTGCGGGCCTCGCGGATCATGAGGCCGCCCGTCTCGCGCAGGACGTTGGGCTTCTCGACGACGGTCACGCTCTTGCGGCCGTACGTGCGGGCGTAGTCGAAGGCGGCTTTGACGATGCGCCGGCAACCCTGCCGCGTCATGATGCGCGTGGAGAGGGCGATGTCCGCCAGGTCGAAGGCGCCGAACTTCTTCATTTTCGGGTTGAGGCAGAGCGCATCGTAGACCTGCTGGGGCAGCGGATGGAACTCCACGCCGCCGTAGCTGCCTTCCGTGTTCTCGCGGAAGATCACCAGGTCGATGCCTTCCTTGTAGTTGAGCGGATTGCCCGGATAGGCCTTGCAGGGACGCAGGTTGGTGTGGAGGTTGAACTCCTGGCGCAGGCGGACGATGGGGCTGAAGTAGTCGTAGCCCTTGCCGCGCAGTTCCGACGCCAGCTCCTCCACCGCCTCCTCCTTGGGCTTGGAGGTGATGGCCCCGAAGAGGGCGGCGTCGGTGGAGCGCAGCACCTCCAGCGTGCGGTCGGGCAGGGGGTTGCCCTCCCGGCACCAGAACTCCCAGCCGATGTCCCCGTGGATGTATTCTGCCTCGAAGCCCAGGGCCTGGAGGACGGGCCGGGTGGCGTCCATCACGTCGTTGCCCACGCCGTCCCCGGGCAACCAGGCGATGCGGTACTTGGCCATGTCGCGGTCTCCTTGAAACTGATGAGGCTGCATCTATCGCACCGCCGGATGGCCCGGCCGGTGTCACAAAGCGAAGGAGAAAGTGAAGCGGTGGACATCGGCCAGGGCGCTCGAGAAGGGCAGCCAGGCGTAATCCAGCCGCAGGTTGCGCCAAGCGAAACCCACTCCCAGGGTGGAGCCCCGCTCCTCGTAGCCGCTCATCCAGCCGCCGCGCAGGGTCAGGCCGGCCACCGGCATGGCCTCGGCGCCAAGATGGAGATGGCTCCCGTCATCCTGCAAATGGCGCAGCTCGGCCTGCAGGCCGCCGCTCCACCCGCCCAGGGGCAGTTCGCCCTGCCATTCGGCGCCCAGGCCCAGGGTGCGGGGCGGATCGGGCGCCTCGTTCACGAAGTCCGACGAGTAGCCCAGGTTGCGTGCCGTGGCCGACACGGCGACCAGGCGCCCCACCTCGCGGCGACGCTCCCAGCGCAGGCCCAGATCCCCGGTCCAGCCCCGCGAGTTCTCGTTGTACATTTTTTCCTGGATGCGGCGCAGGGCCGCCCCGGCCCGCAGATTCTCCTTGAGCGGGACGGAGAGGGAGAGGCCGACCGCCAGGTCGTCCAGGCGGAACTCGCCGGTGGGATCGGGATTGGGACCATCCCGCAGCTCGAAGTTGTCGGAGCTGAGCACGCGCAGGTCGGCCCCCCAGGACCAGGTCCTGAAGGATGAGCGGAAGGCCAGGGCCAGGTAGTCGGACTCGAAGATCCAGTCCGAGCGGGTGATGGCGAGATGGGTCAGCTCGTCGGGCGGGGCCAGGGCCGGGTTGCGCACGGGGCTGAGCGCGTCCCGCCAGCCCACGGCGCCATTCTCGCCCAGGGCCGAGGAGGCGGCGTCCGGGCAGATCTTGAGAAAGGCCAGCCCGGTGGCGCCCTGCGCCAGGCCGGCGCCGGCCAGCGTCAGAGCCAGTGAGACGGCGAATCCACGCATGGGCAAGCACCTCCCCCAACAACCTGTCGGCGACCACGGGCCCTGTCGCGGTGCATGGCCGGGATCCCCCGATGGAACGCACGTGTCAGAAAGTCACCCGCCATGTGATGACATGGATCTCGTCCGGATCGTTCTCGTGGAAGGTGACAGCGTAGTCCAAACCCGCCTCGAAGCGGTCGAAGGGCCAGGCGAAGCCCAGCCCGAGGGCCGGCGAACCGTCGTCCCAGCCCGCCCGCAGGGCCCAACTGCCCATTTCGCCGGGGGGGCTGCGCCACTCCAGGCCGCCGCGCAGGTCCCAGGCGTCCACGTCGCTCGCCTCGTAATCCAGCACAAGCAGAAGACGGTCGTGGATGAACTCGCCGCCCAGCCCCACCGTGAGGAGGACGGGCAGATCGTCCTCGCTGGAGCCGCCCCGGCCGGATCCCCAGAGGGTGCTGGAGTCCCAGGCCAGGGAGCCGCCCAGGTTCTGCACGCTGAGGCCGGCCCACAGGTTGGAGCGGGGTCGCACGGAGAAGCCCAGGTCGAAGGCGGCGGTGGTCTCCTTCAGTTCGGTGCTCCCCTCGTCCATGCCGGAGAAGCCGCTGGTAAGGATGCTCATGTTCACGCCCAGCGCCAGAAAGCGCGATGGGTTGAGCGCCACGCCGAAGCTGAAGAGGTTGTCCGATGCTTCCAGGCTGCGTCCGGTGGGCTCGCCCCAGGTGGTGGTCTCGGGAATGCCGTCCACGGCGGCGCGCTGGAAGCTGAGCCCGAAAGCGCCCATGGGTTGCAGGGGCCACAGCAGGTGGACGCCCACCAGGTCGCGGTCCAGGGAAAGCTTGTGCCAGTCCAGGTTGGCCTGGCGCGTGCGCCACCAGCCGATGAGGGCCGGATTGACCAGGCGCGATTCGGCGGAGAGCGGATAGGCCGCCCCGGCGTTGCCCAAGGCCATCAGGGCGGCGGAGTGCCCCACGCGGCGCAGGGCCCCCGCCGTGCCGCCGTTGCTGTTCTCGTCGGCCGCCGCGGGGTTGGGCGAGGCCAGCAGGCCGCCCAGCGCCAGGGAGGCCAGGCCCGGCAGGATCCAGGGGCGGGCGCGCATCATTTCACCACCATCAACTTGCCCCAGGTCGAGATGCCGGGGGCCTCCACCAGATAGAAGTACACACCGTTGGCCGCCAGATCGCCGCGGCGGTTGGTGCCGTCCCAGTAGAACTCGACACTCTGGCCGGCGGGGACAGCCACACCGTCCGCCACCGACTTCACGAGATCCATGGCGAAATCATAGATGCGGATGCTGGCGCCGCCCGCCCGCTCCGCCTTCACCGCCAGGGTGGCCGCGCCGTGGACGCGGGGCGAGAAGGGGTTGGGGAAGAAGCGGGGGCCGGAGGGCTCGTGATGCGTGCTGGTCCACGTGTTGCCGCGGTCGCCGCTGCTGAACAGCCCTCGCGGCGTTCCCACCAGCAAGCGGCCGCCCACCACCTCGACGGCGTAGACCGTGGGGCTGAGCATCAAGCGGCCCGTCTGCCCGTCGCGAAGCTGGCCGTAGTTGGACCAGCTGCCCGCCGCGCCGCGCCGGTTGGATTTCCAGAGGCCCGTGTCGCTGGCCACCCACACGTCCTCGCCGTCGAAGGCCAGGTCCCAGATCTTCACCCCGCGCAGGTCCTCCACCTCGGTCCAGCTGGCGCCGTCGTCGCCCGTCCAGCTGAGGCCGTAGTAGTCGCCCACGCTGGCGAAGGTGGCCCAGCCCGCCACCCAGATCTCGTCGCGGCCGTCGGGCAGCAGGTTCTGCTCCATCGTCACCACCCAGTTGCCCGTGATGGTGGGGCTGCCGTCCAGCTGCGGATGCTGGAAGTCGAAGCGGCGCCAGCCGCGGCCCAGCCGGTTGTCGCCGGGGGCGTGCAGGCTGTCCCAGGGCAGGAAGTTGAGGCCGCCCGCGCTGCCCGCCCAGACGCCGTTCACGCTGGCGAGGACGCTGAAGGCGCGGTGGTTGAGGTGGGTCACGGGCTGGAAGCGTTCGCGGTCCGGCACGAAGAGGCGCCAGCACTCCGTGGCGAGGCTGTAGCGACGGAAGCCTCCGGCGAAACTGGCGGCCCAGATGGCGCTGTCGCCCTCCAGGGCCAGGCCCCAGGTGATGTTCTCCACCGGCGTGCGGTTGGGCAGCTCGATCAGCCAGTGCAGGCTGTCCCCCGTCTCGCAGTCGGTGGCGATCCACTGGCGTGGGTCGATGCTGGTGTCGAAGACCTCGTCGATGGGCTGGGGCAGCCAGGTCCAGGTGCCGCCTCGGTCCTGGCTGAAACCGATCCCCGTGCCGGCCCCCTGCACGTTGGCGATGGAGGTGTCCACCACCGTGGCGGCGGCCAGCAGGCCGGGACCGGCCGCCAGGCCGGAGACGCCGCCCCGTCCCACGCCGCTGCTGTCGGTGAAGGTGACGAAGCTTGCGCCGAAGTCGGTGGAGCGCAGCACGCCGAAGCTGTTGGCGCCGTAGAGCAGGGTGTCCGCGCCCTCCACCACCAGGCGCATTTGCGTGATGGAGTTGCTCACCATGCCGGGGAAGGGCGGATGGGGCGACTGGTCGAAGAGGCCGCCCAACTCGCCGGGCCGCAAGGAGAGGCGGGCCTCCGGCAACGCGGCGAAGGAGGCGGCCGCCAGCACAAGGACCAACATGGCGCGCTTCATCGGAGCGCCTCCGCGCTGACGCGCCAGACATGGGGCAGGGGCCGCAGGGCCATGCCCTCGCTCCGCAGCCCGGCCGGCCAAGCATCCGGCTGCCCCGGAGCTTCGTTCAGGTTGTGGATACGGATGAAACGTTCCTCCAGGGGAGACACGTGGAATTGATCATAAGCCAGGAAGCGCAGGAAATACATGGTGTACTGGTAAGGCACCGGTCGACCCGCCAGAGTGATGCCCGCCTGATAGATCCCGTCACCCGTTGGATCCGACATGGACTGGGTCAGGGTCTGGGCCGGATTGTCCATAGCCGTGATCTCCCAGGTGACCTCCCTGATGTCGGCCAGGGTCTGGGGATCGAAGGCGGGGATCGTCATCAGATAGATGTTGGAGTCAGCCGGGTCGGTGCTGGGCACGAACAGGTGGATGGTGTCCCCCGTGTCGAGCGGCTGGTAGCCGCCGTTGCCCAGGCGCAGGTAGAACTGCAGGTCCGCGCCGGCCAGGGCGGGCGGGCCGTTCTCCAGGTCCACGACCAGCGAGCGCTCGGCCTCGTGGCCCACCCGGTCCGTCGCCGTCACGCGCAGGGTGTCCGGGCCCTGCCGCCCGGCGGCCAGCTCCGGCCCCACTGTCACCGTCCACAGGCTGTCGCCGCCAGGGGTGAAGGCCCAGCTGCGCATGCCGCCGCCCGTCTGCCGCAACTGGACGGTGGCCAGATCCTCCGCCCCGTCCGGGTCCGCCGCCCGCGCCGTCGCTGTGAAATGGCCACCCGAAGGCAGCAGGGCCGGCGCCTCGACGGCGAAAACCTCTGGGGCGCGGTTGACGAGGCGCTCCCGCGTCACCTGGCGGAAGTCACGCTCCACGCCGTTCCCCACCAGGCGGAAGCGGAAGGTGAAGCTTCCCAGCCCAGTGGCGAAATCCGCCGCCAGGCGGGTGGTGAACCAGCCGTCCCCCGCCACGTTGTCGCCGCTTTGGGCCTCCTGGCCGGGGCCGGGATCGGTCAAGACCAAGTAGTCGCCATCGTCCAGAAGCAGGTAATCCAGGGGCGTGGGCAGCTCCGGACCGCTCACGCGAAGCTCCACCCGCCACTCCCCCGTCGCCGGGAGACTGGCCTTGGCGCGGAACTCCAGGGCCTCGGGCCAGCCGGCCACGATCACCTCGGGCAGGTGGATGGCGCTGAGGGCCGGATCCACCACGGTGGGATCCGGCAGGTTGTCGGCACAGGACCAGAACAGCGGCAGGATCGCCAGCCAGCGCTTTCGCATGCAAATCACCTGAGCTTGAATTCGTTTCGCGGGGTATCCACCGCTTCACCGCCTTGCGAGAGTATGGATTGGTCCGCTGGAATCCAACCTGGAGCAAGTCGGGCAGGGCGCCGGCGGGCTCATGAACAGGTTGGAACTTCCCAAGTCCAGAAGTGGCCCTAGTCGACCCTCACGACCGCCCCCGCTCGGTCTGAAGAGGGAACGGAGTTGGTCGCGATTCGCCAGGATCATGATGATCACCAATGGAAAAGTTCTGCAGCTGACGGCTTCGCAAGGAGACCTGAACGCCGGTCAGGGGCCGCTCCGGGTGGGTGCCAGCGCGGCCGCGCGTCGCGGGACTCCAGAAATCACGAAAGCTCCCGAAATGAAGTTCAGCCCATTTCCGCAGGCCGCAAAGGGGAGACATTGATGCGGCAGGCGGAGGGCGCTTCAAGCATCCTGGAATTGCAGAAGGCAGAAGAGTGCAAGGGACTGTAGTAGCAGGTCTATCCGAACAGGGGAGTGACTGATGAGCTTGAGAATCAACCAAAACCCGCTGGCGATCGGGGTTCACAGGCAACTGATGAACACCCAGTACTCGCTGGACCAGGCGGTCACCCGGCTCTCTTCCGGCCTTCGCATCAACCATGCGTGGGACGATCCGGCAGGACTGGCCGTCTCCGAGAAGATGCGCGCCCAGATCAGCAGCATGGTCGAGGCCGAGCGCAACGCCAACTATGCCATCAACATGCTGGCGACGGCGGAAGGCGCCCTGGGTGTCATCGACGAGAAACTGATCCGCATGAGGGCATTGGCGGTTGAGGCGTCCAACGGCACGCTGACCTCGCTGGACCGCAGCTACCTGGATGTGGAGTTCCAGCAGCTGAAGAGCGAGATCACGCGCATTGCCAACGTGACGAACTACAACGGTCTGTACCTCATCGACGGAACCTATGCTGAAGGCGCCGCTGGCCCCGGTGGACAAGGCATCAAGCTGCACATTGGGACGTACAACGTCTCCGACCAGGACTTCTACTATGTGAACCTGGGAGACATGACGTCCAGCGGCCTGGGCCTCGCATCCGTTGATTTGACGAACACCGCCACCGCCCAGAGTGCCATTGACACCCTCGATTCGGCCATCAACGTGAAGGACACGGAGCGCACGCGCATCGGCTCCTATGTCACCCGTCTCCAGGCGACCGTGCAGAACCTGCAGATCTCCAAGGAGAACATCGTCGCCTCGGAGTCCACCATCCGCGACGCCGACATGGCCGAGGAGATGGCGGCCTTCACCCGCGCCCAGATTCTGATGCAAGCCGGCATCGCCATGCAGGCGCAAGCCAACAACCTGCCCTCCATCGTGGCGGGTCTGCTGCGCTGATCCAACCACTCGGAGCAGATTGAGGACCGGCGCCCCGCGGGGCGCCGGTTTTGTTTACTGGAGCGGGCCTGCGGCCCAAGAATCGCCCCCTGCCCGCTTCCAGGCTCAAGTCCAGGCCCCCGCCCCCTCAAGCTTTTCTTGATTCTCCCGACAAAGGTAGCAGCCCGGAGACGCAGGGAATGGATGAGAGTCCCTGGCAAGGCCGGACCTCGTGACATCCTGGATTACAGAAGGCAGAAGAGTGCTCGTGGACTTTGTCTTTTAGCAGGTCGCAATCCAAGGGGGATTGACTGATGAGTCTGAGAATCAACCAGAATCCGTTGGCAATCGGCGTTCATCGCCAGTTGGCCAACACGCAGCACGCCCTTGATCGGGCGGTCACCCGGCTCTCATCCGGCCTGCGCGTCAACTATGCGTGGGACGATCCGGCGGGACTGGCCGTATCAGAGCGGATGCGCGCGCAAATCTCCAGCATGACCGAGGCGGAACGCAACGCCAACTACGCCATCAACATGCTGGCCACCGCCGAAGGAGCCCTGGCGACCATTGACGAGAAGCTGATTCGCATGCGGGCCCTGTCCATTGAAGCATCCAGCGGCACCCTGACCAGCCTGGACCGCAGCTACCTGGACACGGAGTTCCAGCAGTTGAAGAGCGAAATCACGCGGATCGCCAATGTCACCAACTACAACGGCCTCTACCTGATCGACGGCACTTACGCCGAGGGCGCCGTCGGCCCCGGCAGCCAGGGGATCAAGCTGCACATCGGGACCTACAACGTGTCCAACCAGGACTTCTACTACGTCCATCTGGCCGACATGACCTCCTCGGGTCTGGGCCTGCTCGACGTGAACCTGTTGAACACGGCGGCCGCCCAGAGCGCCATCGACACGATGGACGCGGTGATCGACACCAAGGACACCGAGCGAACCCGCATCGGATCCTATGTCACCCGCCTGCAGGCCACGGTCCAGAACCTGCAGATCTCACGGGAGAATGCGGTCGCCTCCGAGAGCATGATCCGCGACGCGGACATGGCCGAGGAGATGGCGGCCTTCACCCGGGCCCAGATCCTGATGCAGTCGGGCATTGCCATGCAGGCGCAAGCCAACCAGCTGCCCTCCCTGGTGGCCCAGCTGCTCCGCTGATCGATCAGTTCGGCAGGAAAAGGGGCCGGCGTTGGCAAGCGCCGGCTTTCCTTTTTCCTCCCTCCGTGGTCGCGGCGGACAAGCCCACCCGCCCGAACTTTCTTCCATGGCGTCAATTCCGCAGATTGCAAGCGAGTCACCCAACAGTCATCAATCGGGCAGGCACCATGGCAGCAGATTCCCCCGTCAATCCCCCTGGAAACAGACCTCCCTCTGGTGGGGGCGCCCCTGGGCGGGGCGATTCCGGTCGCCCGCGGCGACGCGCTGGACGGGGCGGTGGCCGCCCGCGAAGCGGCAGCCAGGCGGCACCGGGTGGAGGCTCCAACTCGGGGGCGCCGGGGGGTGAGACCCGGGAGGGGCAGGGCCAACGGCCCGCAAGCGGTGAAGGTGCCAGGAATCAGGGCAGCCGGCCGGCGGGAGAGGGGGCGCGGCCCGGTGGACGTCCGCCCCAAGTCCAGGCGATGGCCAATCCGCGGGGAGCTTCGAACCAGGCCGTCCGGTCGCGACGTCGCACGGTGGAAGAGGAAGCGGCCGATTTGCAGGCATGGGCCATTGAGCACTTGGGCTACACGATCTGGATGGCCCATGCCGATGTCTTGCCCCGCGCGTCGGCCGAACGGGCCGTCCGCACCTATGTTGTGGACATCCACGCGGGCGAAGTGGCGGTCAATCCCCGCCTTTGGCCGGCCATCACGCCCTTTCTTGAACTGGAGGTCCTGGCGGCGGACCAGACCCAGGGCTCCCGCCGCTTGCAGGAGTTGCTTCGCGGCCGCGCCGCGGAACTGGGCTTGCCACCCGCCACGGACTACCTCGTTTTGGCGCCGCCGGCCGAGGTGACGGTCTCCAGCCCGGTGCAGGCCGCCCTGGACACGGCCATGCCCATGGAACTTGACCATCCCCAGGAAGACATCGACATCATGAACGAGGGCCGGGCAGGGGTGCGGCTGCCCCGCCGCGACTGATTGCGATCAATCGGGAAGTGTGAGGCGTCGCCATTCCTGCGCCTGGCCCAGCCGGGAGCCGGGAATCAGGCGGAATGCGGGGTCGGGCCGCAGGCCCAGAACCTCCCCCAGGTAGACAGGCAGGGGATGGCCGGGGGGCGTGAGCAGGTCGATCTCCCGCACGCCGCGTTGGCGCAAGGCGGGGATGAGGGCGCGGGCCGGGGCTTCGCCCCAGGGGAGATGGACGAGGCGGCCGCGGGCCAACCACGGATGATCACCCAGCAGATAGAGCTCGCTGGTGACCAGGGCCGGGGCGCTCAGCCCCGCCAGGACGACATCCTGCTCCGCCACCAGCTGGCGACGTCCGTTCAACAGCAGCAGCGAGATGAGCTGGGCGGACAGAGCCAAGCCCAGGCCCAGGCGGCGGGGCCAGCCGGACGGGCCTCTTGTCAGGTACCATAGGCTGAGCGGCACCAGGGCGGGCACATGCAAGCGCGGGCCCCAATGGAAGCCCAGATCCACCGGGCTGGCCAGGCTGACGATCAGCAGGTAACCTGACAATAGCGCGGCTTCAGGGGCGATGCCCCGCCAGCCGCGGCCGGCGGCCCAACGGGCCAGAAGCGCCACGGCGGCCGGCGCCGTGAGCAGGGCTCCCCAGCAAGGCAGCAGCTGGTGGTCCCCGTTTCGCTGCATCGCGGCGAAAGCGCCGGCCAGACCCACCCACATCAGCGCGGCGACAACCTGGACACGCGTGTCGCGCCATTGGCTGGCGATCAAGGTCGCCAGCACGGCCAGGCCCGCCCACAGCCACGGCCCCGCTGGGGCCGGCAGCCAGAAGGCCGCGAGGTTGGTCAAGGGGTTCAGGGGGCGATGCCCCCAGTTCTCCATCATCTGCAGCCCGATCCAGGACCCCGTCAGCCACCTGTGCAGTAGCGCGCCCGCCAGGAAGCCGCTTGCGGAGAGCAGTCTGCGCCGCCAGCCCCGCAGCAGCAGCAGGCCGCCCGCCCAGAGCAGCACCGCCTCCGGCCGCAGCCAGGGTAGCAGGCCGTACAGCGGCGATGCCGCTATCGGCAGCGGATCCCGCCGTTCCTGCAGCAGCAGGAGCAACAGGGCTGTCGTCAGCCCGATCTCCCAGCTGGTTCCCAGGTAGAACAACACGGGCGAGGCGAGCAGGCCGACCAGCCACCCGCTTGCGGGGCGATGCCCCGCAAGCCCCTCCCGCCGCAGGAAGCGCCTCGCCGCCCAGGCCACCAGCAGACCTGTCAGCAAAGCGAGCAGGACAGGTCCCGCCGCGCCCAGGCGCGACGCCATCCACAGGAGGGTCAGATAGAGCGGCGGGAAGACGAGGAGGGGACGTCCCCCCTCCCAATGGACGAAGGGCTGCACCACCGGAAAGGTCGTGCGCTCAAGTTGGTCGGGCAGGACGGGCGCGGCCGGTCCGGTATTGACCACGGCGTCCAGTTCGGCCACGCGCTCCACCGCCGGACCGGAGGCCGCCAAGAGGCGCAGGCCGTCGTCCAGGCACCAGGGCCGGTCCGCCCCCCAGGCCAGCCAAAGCAGCAACAGGGCCGCTCCCGCCAGGAAGGCCCCGTGCCGCATAGTCCGACGCGGGTTCAGGCCCGCCGTCTGCCGGCCGGCTGGCCGGGACTCATTTGCCGTCGTTGGTGTCGTCCTTCTTGGGATCCACCTGGCAGGCACCGCCCGCCGGTCCCGACATTCACGTCCCGATGCCCAGACGCGGCAGGATCACCCGTTGCAGGAGGATCCACACCGCGACAAAGGCCAGGATCTGCAAGAGGTCCTGCATGGGTCCCGGCACTCCTTTCCACTTGAACCTTACCATCATCCCCCCGGTCCGCGTCTCCGGCAGGGCGCCGCCCCGCCATCATCCATCCTACATCGACATGGTAACATCCCAGTGCAGGAGCTTGATGTGCTCCCGGCACTGGTCGCAGTAGTGGCGGATCGTCTCCACCACACCCACCAGCTGGTCGTCCTCGATCAGCGCCTGGATGATGGCGCTGCTGCCCGGGTGCGCGGCCGAGTCCAGCCGCGGACCGGTCGTGCCCATGCCGTGGACCTCGGGAATCTCCGTCCAACCCGTGACGCCGGCCTTCTGCAGGACCAGCTCCAGCTCCACGCGGCGCCGGTTGTCGATGATCGCCATCAGCATCTTCATGTCAGCCTCCTATTCCCGCACGCCGGCCCGGCGCAACATCCACATGGCCGGACACCAGCCGCTGAAGGCGCTCTGCAGCTGGTTGAGGCCGACGAAGGCCGTGAACCAGAGCCAGTTGGGACTGTGCCAGTGGGCCAGCGCCAGCGAGAGCAGCGTGAAGAAACCGGCCATGCCTCTCAGGATCGCGTTCATGTTCATCTCCACCTCCGGTTCGAAGACCGGCCCGCCGCGCTCCGGCGACAGGCCGGTTGCGTGACTATTCCTTCTCCAGCACGATGCCGGTGCCCACTTTCGCCAGGTACATGAAGTAGAGCAGCGGGATGACGACGAGGGTGAGCGCCGTCGAGACCAGCACGCCGGCGATCAAACTCACGGCCAGACCCTGGAAGATGGGGTCCAGGTAGATCACACCAGCGCCCACCACCAGGGCCAGGGCGGTCAGCAGGATGGGCCGGAACCGGACGGCACCGGCCTTCATCACGGCGTTCTCCAGGCTCTCGCCGCTGCGGATCTCCAGGTTGATGAAGTCCACCAGCAGGATCGAGTTGCGCACGATGATGCCGGCCAGGGCGATGAAGCCGATCATCGAGGTGGCGGTGAAGAAGACGCCCAGCACGGCGTGCCCGGGCAGGATGCCGATGAGGGTGAGAGGGATGGGCGCCATGATGATGAGCGGCGTGACGAAACTGCCGAACCAGCCCACCACCAGCACGTAGATGAGGACCATCACCACCGCGAAGGCGATGCCCATGTCGCGGAAGACCTCGTAGGTGATGTGCCACTCGCCATCCCATTTGAGCGCGTAGCGCTGCGAGTTCTCCGGCATGTGCGTGCTCATCACCTCGAGGGGACGTCCGTCCGGCGCGGTGATCGCCTCCACCCGCGGGTTCATGTTGAGGATGCCGTAGACGGGCGACTCGGCGCTGCCCGCCACCTCGCCGATGACGTAGGTCACCGGTTGCAGGTTCTTGTGGTAGATGAAGGACTCGCGCTGGCGCTCCTCGACGCGCACCAGCTCGGCCAGCGGGATCATGCGCCCTTCGGCCGAGTGCACGGTCAGGTCGAGCAGATCCTCCACCCGGCTGCGCTGGCCGCGCTCCAGTTGCATGCGCAGAGGCACGGCGGCGCGGTCCAGCTCCACGTGCAGCAGCCCGGCGTCGGCCCCGGCCAGGGCCAGGCGCAGTGTGCGCGCCACCATTTCGGCCGTGACACCGCTCCGCATCGCCTTCTCGCGGTCCACCACCAGCTCGGCGCGCGGAGCGTTCTCCTCCACCATCCAGTCCACGTCGACGATGCCCTCGGTGCTCTCCAGGATGCCGCGCACCTGGCGGGCCACCTCCACGCGGCCTTCGTCGGAGGGGCCGTAGATCTCCGCCACCATCGTGCTCAGGACGGGCGGACCGGGCGGCACCTCGGCCACCTTGATGTTGACGCCATGCCGCTCCGCGATGGGCAGCAGCAGACCGCGCACGCGCTTGGCGAAGTCGTGGCTGGCGTCCTGGCGATGCTTCTTTTCCACCAGGTTGACCTGGATGTCCGCCTGGTTGGCCTGGTTGCGCAGGAAGTAGTGCCGGACGAGTCCGTTGAAATTGAAGGGCGCGCTGGTACCGACGTAGATCTGGTAGTCCGTCACTTCGGGCAGGCCGGCGAAGACCTGGGCCAGATCGCGGGCGGCGGCGTTGGTGCGCTCCAGGGGGTAACCCTCCGGCGCGTCGATCACCACCTGGATCTCGCTCTTGTTGTCGTAGGGCATCATTTTGACAAGCACGGCGCGCATGGGAACAAGCGCCATGGAGAGCAGCAGGAGGGCCGCCACGCCGCCCAGGGCCGCCCAGCGCCGGCGCGGATTCTGCAGCAGGGGACGCATCAGCCTGGCATAGCCCTTGTGCAGACGCGTCTCCTCCTCGGTCTGGTCGAAATGCTGGTGGCCCAGGTCCGCTCCGTCCTTCTTCGCGCCACGATTGAAGAGGCGGTAGGTCAGCCAGGGCGACACGACGAAAGCGACGAGCAGGCTGAAGAACATGGCGGCCGAGGCGTTGACGGGGATGGGCCGCATGTAGGGTCCCATCAGCCCGCTGACGAAGGCCAGCGGCATCAGCGCGGCGATCACGGTGAAAGTGGCCAGGATGGTGGGGTTGCCCACCTCGTCCACGCCGAAGATGGTGGCGTGCCGGGCGTTGGTCCACCTTAGCTGGTAGTGCCGGTGCACGTTCTCCACCACGACGATGGCGTCGTCCACCAGGATGCCGATGGAGAAGATGAGGGCGAAGAGGGTGACGCGGTTGAGCGTGTAGCCGAAGAAGTAGCTGGCGGCCAGGGTGAGGGCCAGGGTGACGGGCACGGCCACCAGCACGACGATGGCCTCCTTCCGCCCCAGCATGATCCCCATCAGGATGACGACGGAGATGGTGGCAAGGAAGACGTGGAAGATCAGTTCGTTGGACTTCTCGCCGGCCGTGGCGCCGTAATCCCGCGTCTTGGTGACCGTCACGTCGCCGGGAATGACCCGCCCGGACTGGTCGGCGATGAGCCGGTCCAGGTCGGCGACCAGCTCCACGGCGTTGGTGCCCGGCTTCTTGGCGATGCTGAGGGTGACGGCGGGCGTGTCCTGGCCCGGCGACGCGCCCTTTTCGGCGGCGGCGGGGCCCGTCCCCATCCACACGTACTGGGTGGGGTCGGCCGGGCCGTCCTCCACCGTCGCCACGTCACGGACGTAAACGGGGCGGCCCTGGTAGGACCCGACGACGACGGTGGCCACCTCGTCGGCGCTGCGCAGGAAGTCGCCCACCTGCACCTCCAGCTCCTGGTCGCCGCTGGACATGGCGCCCGCGGGAAGGCTCCAGTTGGCGCCCTGCAGGGCTTGCCAGGCCTGCAACAGGCTGGCGTTGAAGGAGGAGAGGCGGCTCTTGTCAAAGGTGATCTTCACCACGCGGGGCTGCCCGCCCAGGATGGTGGTCTGGGCCACGCGGTCGTGGCGCGTGAGCAGGGCGTTCAGCTCCTCCGCCACGGCGCGCAGCTCGCCCGGACTCTTGCCCCGCCCCCACAGGGTGTAGGCCGCGGCGGGCACGTCGTCGATGGTGACAAGCTTGACCAGGGGTTGCATGGCGCCGGGCGGCATGCGATCCATGGCGCTCATCAGCTTGGCATGGACGCGCAGGACCGCCTGGTCGGGGTCGGTGCCCACCTTGAAGCGCACGATGACCATGCCGCCGCTGGGCATCGACGTGGAGTAGACATACTCCACGTTCTCGATCTCGTAGATCAGCTTTTCGGCGGGGGAGATGACCCGCTGCTCGACCTCCTTGGCGCTGGCGCCGGGAAAACCCAGCATGACGTCCACCATGGGCACCTTGATCTGCGGCTCCTCCTCGCGCGGCGTGACGGCCACGGCGAAGATGCCCAGCAGCAGGGCGGCCACCACGAGCAGGGGCGTCAGCTTGCTGTCGAGGAAGGCGCCGGCGATGCGCCCGCTGAGGCCGATGCTGCGCCGGCCCATCTTGACGCGCAGGGCTTCGCGCTCCACCTCGGCCAGGCTTCGCCCCGCCTGGGTTTCCGGTGCATCGGGCGGGACGGTGTTGTGCTCGCTCATGAGGGCTCCCTTCAGTTGGCGCGGACGGGCGTGCCGTCGGCGATGGGGGCCGTCAGGGGGCTGACCACGCGGTCGCCGGCGGACAGGCCGCTCAGCACCTCGACAAATCCGTCGCGGCGGGATCCCGTCGTCACGGCGCGGGTGCGGGCCAGGCCATCGGCGTCCACCACGGTGGCCAGGGCGAGGCCGCCCGCCCGATGGATGGCCTCGCCGGGGGCCAGGAGCACCCGGCGCTCGTCGCCCGGGATGAGGGCCTTGCCCGAGAGGCCGCTCATGATGGGACCGCGCCCCAGGTCGACCCGCACGGTGATGGTGTGGGTGGCCATGTCGGCGGCGGGCACGATCTCCACCACGCGGCCGGCGATGGTGCCCAGGTCGGGCCGGCTGTCCAGGGTGACGGGCAGCTCCATGCCGACCTTGACGTGGGGGGCGTCCGTCTCGCGCACGGCCAGCCACAGGCGGCGTCCTGTCTGCGACTGCAGGCGGAAGAGGGGACGGCCCGGGGCGCTCAGATCGCCCACGTTGACCATGCGCTCCACCACCACGGCGTGGAAGGGGGCGCGCACCTGGCTTTCGTCGGCCACGCTGCCGGCCGAGGAGACGGCGCCGGAGGCCTGCTCGACGGCGCCCTTGGCCTGCTCGAACTGGAGGCGGGCCATGTCCAGCTCCAGCTCCGAGCAGGAGTTCTTGTCATAGAGCTTCTGGAAGCGCTCCAGATTGCGGCGGGCCAGGGCCAGGGCCGCCTCGGCCTGTGCCCTGGCGCCGTGGGCCTGGGCCAGCTGGCCATGGCTGAGATCCTGCTGGATCTCAAGGAGGACCTGTCCCGCCTGCACCACGTCGCCGGCGGCGGCATGCACCGCCACGACGGGACCCATCGCCCGGCTGGAGAGGAAGGTCTCCTGCTCCGGCATCACCACGCCCTGCGCCTCGATGGGGCGCGGCTCCGTCCGCTCCTCCACCAGGGCCAGCGTGGCGTCCACAGGAGTCGCCTGGCGCGCGGCGCCCTCCGGGTGTCCACCCCCGCAACCCAGGGCCAGCAGCGCCAGGGCCCCGGCCACCACCACATGCGTTGTCCTCATGAGGCTATCTCCTGTCTTCATTGGTCGAGAATGGCCAGCCCGGCGGCGTGCCGCAGCTGGAAGTGGGCGATGTGGCTGTCGTAGCGTGCGACCAGCTCCCGCACTTCCGCCTCGCGCAGGGCGGTCTCGGCGTCCAGCAGGTCGATCATGCGCGCCACCCCCTCGCGAAAGCGGTCCTCCACCACGCGCAGGTTCTCGCCGGCTGCGGCCAGAGCCTGGCTGGCGGCCTGGTGGCGCAGGCTCGCGGAATGCCGGTCGCCCCAGGCTTGCTGGACTTCCAGCCGCACGCCCTCCGTGAAGCGGTCCACATCCTCGCGCCAGGCACGGGCGTTGTGGCGGGCCTGGGCCAGGCGGGCGCGGTCGCCGCCGCCGCGGAACACATTGAGGGTGAGGGCCGCCTTGATGGAATAGCTGCCCTCCGCCGTGCCGAAGACCTTGTCGTCGTACCAGTCATAGCCGGCCTGCAGGCCCACCGTGGGCGAGAAGGCCGCCGCCGCCACCCAGGGCTCCAGCTCGCCGGCCTTGAGCTGCCGGCGCGCCGCGTCCAGATCCTTGCGCGCCTCCAGGGCGCGGGAGGTCCAGGCGGTCAACTCCTCGTCGGCCAGAGGCAGCCGGGGCAGGCCGTCCAGATCGTGGACCAGGCCCTGATCCAGTCCCAGGTGGAAGTTGAGGGCGGCCTGGGCCAGGCGGGCGCCGTTTTCAGCCCGCATCACCATCTCGTCCATCTCGGCCAGGTAAACCTCGGCGCGCAGCACCTCGCTGGACACGAGGAAGCCGGCCTCCTGGTAGTCGCGGGCCATGCGGACGTGGGCGCGCGTGGTCTCCCGGGCGCGGCCCAGCAGGTCCAGGTATTCCCGCGCCTTGGCCGCGTCGGTCCAGGCGCGGGCCACGTCGAATTCCACTTGGTCGATGCGGCGGCCGCTCTCCAGGCGAAGGGCGTCGGCCGCCAGGCCGGCCTGGCGGACACGGTTGACGATCATGCCGCCGGTGAAGAGGGGCATCTCCGCCGTCACCCGCGTGATGTAGGTGTTCATGGGATCCGGGTTGACCAGATCCGCCACGTAGGGCTGCCCCTGGCTGAACATCATGCTGTTGGCCGCGATGAGGTCCATCACGGGCTCGCGGCGGTTCATCATCAGGCCGAAGACCTCGCCGGGCTGCTCGCTGCGGATGGCCACTTCCTGCAGGTCCACCTTGGGCATCATGCGGCCCAGGGCCTCCCAGCGCATCTCACCGGCGCTGGCGTAACGTTCCCGGGCGGCTTTCGCCACGCGGGAATGCTCACGGCCTATCGCCAGGGCCTCCTCCAGACTCAGCCGCTCACCGGCGTGGGTGTTGAGCGCCAGGACCAAGACAAGGGCGGAAGGCAAGGCCCGCCCCCCCCAAGCTCGAAAGCAATCCATTTGTCCTCCAACAAGAATCGCTGGATCATGATCTGACCGGGCCCATTCTAGGAAAATAATTTGTTGGTAGCAAGTATTGACCCGAATCAATTATGTCGAGCCGATGGAAAGCGGGCCGAAGAGCGGGCTGGGGAGGCCAAGACGCGGGGGGGAGGATGATCACGCGGCCCGGGGCCAAACGAAGGGGGCGGTCCGTGGACCGCCCCCTGGGTGGCGGATGATGTTGTGGCTTGAAGCCTATTTCATGAGGACCATCTTGCGGCTGATGGTGCCAAACTCGCTCTGCAGCGTGTAGACGTAGACGCCGCTGGCCAGCTCACGGCCGTCGATCACCACCTGGTGCGTGCCGCGGGCGGCGATGCCCAGGTCGATGCTGCGCACCAGCTCGCCGGCCAGGCTGTGGACCAGCACCTGGGCCGCGCCCGTCTCGGGCAGGGTGAAGGAGATGGTGGTGGCCGGGTTGAAGGGATTGGGCGTGTTCTGGGCCAGGGTGAAGCTCTCCGCCGTCTCGCCGGCATCCACCGTGCAACGCTGCCACGTCTTGTAGGCCAGGTTGCTGTACTGGATCATCCCCTGGCTGTTCGTGAAGTAGGCGACAATCACGTCCTGGCCTTCCACGCAACTGCTGTAGGTGAAGGAGAATTGGCCACCACCATCGGTGAAGCCGCTGGCCCCGGCGCCCGTGGAGGGGCCGGCGATCACCTCGATGGTCACGCCCGTGTTGACCAACGGGTTGCCATTGTTGTCCTGCAAGGTGACGGTCACAACATGCTGGTCACAGAGGCAGTTGACGGCGTCGGACGGGGTCAGCACAGCGCCTTCGCCCACCACGGCGGCGAAGTCCAGCAGCAGATGGGCAACGAAGATGTTGTCGTCGTTGGAGGGGTTGAAGGTGGTGGCGGACATGCCCGTGTCGCCGTCGTTGACGAAGCCGGCAATGTTGTAGCGCTCGTCGTCATAAAGGGTGAAGTCATCGAAGACGCAAGGATCCTCGTGGAAGGGATCGGCCGGATTGGCCAGAAGGTCGCCGATGCCGCCCACCGTGATGAGGGCGCCGTTGTTGTCCTCGCCGTCGTCGTTGCCGCCGGCGCTGGAGGTCAGACGGCTGCCGTTGACGTCCACAAAGCTGGTCTGGCAGGTGCCGCGGGCGTAGCCGAAACTGATGGCCAGGCCCATCTCGATGACGGGGTTCAGGCTCATGTCCACCGGCTGCCCGAAGCCGATGGCGAAGGTGTCGCCCGTGGTGGACTGGGCGCCGAAGGCGATGACCGCCGTGCGGAAGACGGTGGTGGCCGGGTCGTCGAAGATGACGTAGAGGGCCGATCCGTCGATGTTCCAGGTGTCGCACTCGTCGATCACCAGACTGGTGATGCCGGCGCCGGCGGCGTTGAGCACCGGCGCGACGATGGCCGTCACATTGGCGAAGTGGTTCTGAGAAAAGATGCCGCTTGGGGTGCTGGAGAACCAGGATACGCCCGTGCCGTCCAGGGCGATGCAACCGTCGGGGATGGCATAGCCGGAGAAGCCGGTGCTGGCCGCCGCCAGATAGGCCGCCCGCACGGTGGCGCCGGCGCTGGGCTTGTCAACCTGGATGAGACCGCTGCTGTTCACAGTGCCCAGGCCGTCAGCGGAAAGGGTGATGAAGCCGGATTCCGTGATGATCACGGTGTTGAGGTCGCGGTCGACGATGGGACCCTGGCCCGTCCCTGTCCCGGGGACGGTTGCCACGGCCTGCAAGGCCAATGGCAGAAGCAGTAGGGTGGACAAGAAACGCATGGGGAACTCCTTTTTTTCTGTGCCGATCGTGATCGCACTGAGCGACAGGGGATCAGCCGTTTCAGCCGTGTGTGAAGCCGCTCGGGCATGCGGACGCGGGGGGTGGCGAGCAAGGGGCGGGCCATTCCAGCATGAGCTGTGAGGCGCGCGTGTGGCAACAACATGATGTGCAAGGAGATCTCGGTGCGCGGCAGAATGGGTTTATTAATTAATAGTTCAGTTATCAGATGCAAATGGGCGTTCGCGCAGAGGCTTGCTTCAGTTCCGTACTTGAAGAGGGTTTGCCTTCTGCTGGATGGCCCATGTCATTGGATCGCACCATGTCCGATTTTTGGCATGAATGTTCAGCATCGGGCGGATCATCGGCTGTCAACCCCTTCGTCAATCTGCGGATATGACGGGCGTCATGCTTGGCGTGAGAGGCTCCCTCGTGGCGGGAAGAGGCGCTCACTGCGCTTGCATACTTCCACCAGCATCAGCATGACCGGCACTTCGATCAGCACGCCCACCACGGTGGCCAGGGCCGCTCCCGAGGAAAGGCCGAAGAGCATGACCGCCGTGGCTATGGCCACTTCGAAATGGTTGCTGGCGCCGATGAGCGCGGCCGGGGCGGCGTCCTCATAGGCCAGGCCCAGGCGGCGGGCCAGCCAGAAAGCGAGGGCGAAGATGAGGACGGTCTGCAGGAAAAGCGGGACGGCGATCCATAGGATGGTCAGGGGCTTGGCCAGGATGGTCTCGCCCTTGAAGGAGAAGAGCAGCACCAGGGTGGCGAGCAGGGCCGTGATGGTGATGGGCGTGAGGAAGGGCAGGAAACGGCGGCGGAACCACTCCTCTCCTTTGGCGGCCAGGATCCAGCGCCGGGAGAGGTAGCCGGCGGCCAGGGGAAGCGCCACGTAGGTGGCAATGGACAAGAGGAGCGCCTGCCAGGGCACAGGCAGCCGGCCGACGCCCAGCAGGAAACCGCCCAGCATGCCGTAGAGCAGGAGCATGGTGAGGGAGTTGATGGCCACCATGATCAAGGTCAGTCCGTCATTGCCGCGCGCCAGATAACCCCAGACCAGCACCATGGCTGTGCAGGGCGCCACGCCGAGCAGGATGGCCCCGGCCAGGTAGCTTCGCCAGAGCGGGATCTCCAGCATCTTCAGCCCTTCATGCAGCACGACCCGTCCGGCGCCGTGGGCGGCGCCCACCGGCAGATCCAGCCCCAGCGGCATTTTGACCAGGTCCACCGCTTCAGGACCGATGAAGCCCTTGAAGACCACGCCCAGGAAGAGGGTGGCGATGGCGGCCATGGTGAATGGTTTGATCGCCCAGTTGATGAACAAGGTGAGGAGGACGGGCTTGCCGCTGCGGCCGGCCGTGAGCACGGCGCCGAAGTCGATCTTCACCATGATCGGGTACATCATGAGGAAGAGGCAGATGGCAATGGGGAGGGAGACGACAGGGGCTCCGTCCACCGTCAGTGACATGGCGTCCAGGGTCCGGGCCAAACCTGGGGCGATTTTCCCCAGGAGGATCCCGCCCACGATGCAGAGGCCGACCCACAGGGTCAGCCAGCGCTCGAACACGCTGCTCATGTGGCGCGCTTCAACTGGACAGGCGGTGTTGCCCATGCGACTGCCTTTCTTGGGTGGATTGGAGATGCGATGGATAAAGGTCAGCGGATGGCCTCGATGGTGGCCGACGCGACCGCCTCCTCCGCCCCGCTGCCGGGGAACCAGTCCTTGATGATGGCGCGGCTCTCATCCTTGACTGTCACACGGACCTGGCGGAAGCCCGCCTCCTTGAGCATGGCCTCCACCTCGGGCACGAGCGCGGCCCCGGACACACAGCCGGCGTAGGCTTCAAGGTCCAGGCGCAGCGCTTCCGGCAAGGGGGCCAGGGCCACCACGTCGCTGATGGCCAGGCGACCGCCGGGCCGCAGGACGCGGAAGGCCTCGCGGAAGACCTGGCCTTTGTCGGGCGAGAGATTGATGACGCAGTTGGAGATGATGACATCGATGGATTGGTCGGCCACAGGCAGATGCTCGATCTCCCCCAGGCGGAATTCCACATTGGCATGGCCGCCGGACTCGGCGTTGGCGCGGGCTCGGCTGATCATGTCCGGCGTCATGTCCACGCCGATGACGCGCCCATTGGCGCCCACCTGGCGGGCAGCCAGGAAGCAGTCGAAGCCGGCGCCGCTGCCCAGGTCAAGAACGGCTTCACCCGTTTTGAGCGCCGCGATGGCCTGCGGATTGCCGCAACCGAGTCCCAGGTTGGCTCCCTGCGGGATGGCGGCCAGTTCCTCCGCGGTGTAGCCCAGGCGGGCACTGGCGAGAGACGCCTCCGACGGATCGCAGCAGGGTGAGCCGCCTCCGCAGCAACTCCCGGCCTGCAGCGTGGCGATCTCTCCATAGCGGCCGCGCACGGCGGCGCGGACTTGGTCCTTGTGTGTCTCGGACATGGTTGACTCCATGGTTTGGTTGCGCCCCGGCAGGGCGAAAGCTACTTAGCGTTGCAACATCTCCGGCAAGTCTTCCACGAAGGCGCGGATCTCGTCGCGCACACGCCGATAGACCGCCAGCTTTTCCTCAATCGTGGGCAGGGTCGCGGCCAGACGGGGAGGATCATCGAAGCCGCGATGGACAATGCGCGCCTTGCCGGGAAACACCGGGCAGGTTTCATGGGCGTGGCCGCACACCGTCACCACCACATCGAAGTCCTGACCGTGCCATTGGTCCAGCCGCCGGGAGGCCTGTCCGCTGATGTCGACACCCGCCTCGGCCATCACCTGCACGGCCAGTGGATTCAGGCCATGGGCCTCCAGCCCGGCGGAGAACGCTTCCAGGCGATCGCTTCTCAGGGTGCGTGCCCAGCCCTCCGCCATTTGGCTTCGGCAGCTGTTCCCTGTGCACAGGAAGAGAACCCTCAGCCGTTCCAATCGAACACTCCGCTACTGCCGCGATGCGGCGAATCAACCACAGCAGCTTCCTACGCGCTGCCGCGCACAGATATCCTCCGGACGACAGGAGAGGATCTCCGCCAGGCGACCACGGTCCCTCTCCAGCTCCGGGGCCATGGACAGTTTCCCGCTCAGCCATTGGATCAGCAGGTCGTCATCCAGGACGTTCCCGGCCAGGCGATAGTGGATCCAGCGCCCCGCCCGGCGTCCTGTGACGAGGCCGGCATTGGCCAGAAGGGCCAGATGGCGGCTGGTGGTGGCGCCGCTGACGCCCAGCAGATCGATGATCTGGCAGGCGCACAGCTCCTCCACCCGCAGCAGGGCTGCCAGGATGCGCAGTCGGTTGCCATCCGCCAGAGCTTTGAGGATGTCGAGGGTCCTGGTCATGTCTCGTTTAGTTGTTTAGCTAAATGACGAAACAATGAAGCATCCCGCTGGAGGAATGTCAAGGGTGGGGGCGAAGGAGGAATGAAGGATGGGTGACAAACGAATCTGACTGGGGCGCTGGCTGCGGGAAAGCCCGAGTCGTTGCCATGTGGTCATCCAATTGACAACTGCCATTGATGACAGTCGTCGTTTCAGATGAGATAGGCCCAGCAGGACTCGAACCTGCGACCAAGAGATTATGAGAAAGAACTTACGCTGTATATGCCTTCGTTCGCTCCTGCTCGCTCTGTTCTATCCCTTTGGCTTATCAAGGAATTTATCCGACCATGAGCGCGGCCTCCGTTCGCTCCGTTCGCTCGAAATCTGAAAAAGGTGCAACCGGGGTGCAACCGAAGCCGTGATACAAAGGCATCATAGGGTCGAGATTTTCATGCGCCGTTTCCGCTTTTCCGTGGCTGCCCTCAGCGCCATCACAACAGACAAACCCCGCGAATTTGTCCACGATGACCAGGTCCCTGCGTTGGCCATGCAGATCACTTCAAGCGGAGCAAAATCCTTCTACGTCGTGAAGAAGCACGCAGGGGGGAAGATCGTCCAGCGCATCGGTGCACTAGGTGAAGTTTCGATTTCGCGAGCGCGGGCCATAGCGGCTGAGATCATCACCAAGCTCACATGCGGGAACCCCTACGAGCGGCAGAAGCGTGCGCCCCTCTACCTGCATCAGGTCATGAATGAGTACTTGGCGCATGCGCAGGATCATCGAGCGCCGGGCACGGTGATCAGCTACAACGGACAATGGCGTAAGCACATCGGCCCCTGGGGCGATTCACGACCATTGGCTTCACTTCGACGCCATGAGGTGACGGCATTTCACCAGCAGATCGGTAAAGAAAATGGGCGCATGGCAGCGAATCGCGTCATTGCCCTCCTGCGCGCCGCCATCAACCGAGCCATACGCGAGCACGAACTGGATATCCCCAATCCGGCAACGGCGATCACGTTCTATCGTGAGCGGTCACGGTCCAGGCGTCTGGAAGTCGAGGAGCTGGCCGGCTTCTTCAAGGCGGTCGAAGAAGAACCGAATCGTGACGTCCGGGAGTTCGTGCTTCTCGCATTGTTCACCGGCGCACGGCGTTCGAACCTGCAGGCCATGCGATGGCAGCATGTCTCGCTGTTGAAGGGGCTCTGGGTTGTGCCAGCAGAGGAGTCCAAGACGGGATTTGAGCTGCCTGTTGTGCTAAGCAGTCACGTCGTCGCCATTCTGCGGGCTAGAAAATCAGTCATCAAGGGGCCATTCGTGTTCCCCGGCAGAGGGACGAACGACCACATGGTTGAGCCGAAGGCGGGTTGGAGGCGGATCTGCGAAAGCGCCGGCTTGAAGGACCTACACCTGCACGATCTGCGCCGCAGCCTGGCTTCCTTCCAGATCGACACGGGCACGCCGCTTGAGGTGATCCAAAAGACCCTGGGCCATGAGTCCAAGGTGACCACTGAGATCTACGCCAGAATGGCGCTGGAGCCCGTCAGGGCAAGTTTGGAACGGGCCGTGGACGAGATGCTGAAGTCAGAGACCAAGTGACCAATGAAGGCTTTCGGTTTGTGCTTTCGGTTTGTATCACGAGCTTGCTCACGCATGACCTTCGGCGCAGCCTCTCCGCCTTTCAAATCGACACAGGGTCACCGCTGTAGATCATCAAGAAACACTGGGGCTTGAATCGAAGGCGACCACTGAGATCTCCCCCCTTGGCACTGCATCCGTGCGGGCAAGCGTGGAACATGCGATGGAAGAGGTGCTTCGTATAGCAGAACAAGGGAGAACTTCTTGATTGGCGACGTCATTCAATTGACATTGGTCTAACAAGTTCTACAGAACCATTGGAATTTCTTTGGAATTCTCTTGATAAATGGCGAAAATATGGGGCCCCAAGAGCAGCAACTCCGGGGCCCCGAGTCAGGCTACATGCGAAGCCCCTAGTTTGTCACTGGGGGTTTTGCATGATGGGGAAACGGCAGCGACAGCTGCCCACGAATCACATCCCGCACATCGCTTAATGCGCCCATTCGCCGATTGCTTCAAATAAAGCTGGCGGCTCAGAATACCAGCTTGCATCTTTCCCCGGCTTCAATCAGCTTGTATCCAACCCCTGCGCGACAGCGGTGCACGGGCCACACGCGACCCCCCACAGTTTGGTACTTTCAGCCCCTGCTGAAACCGAGTTGCGGGAGTTCCGTGAGGACCCCGGGCGCCCACCTGGTGGGGCGTTTCGACAACTCGGTTTCGGCTTATAAACACGGGCGGGCAGCCTACCTCGAAATTGGCTACTCGTCTTGCACAGCACCAGGAGCATCCCATGACCCACTACGTCCACGCCCCTTCGCGCGCCACTCTGCGCCACTTCCTGCATTCCACCGTTTTCCGATCCAACCCCATCCACATCTCGTAGCCCGGGTCGACAGTCCGCGCCTGGCCTGATCACTAGGCGCACGCAAAGGACGCAGTCGGCTTAGGGCCACTCCATGCCCTTGCCATGCCCGTGTTTTCCACGGGCCGGGTGGACTCTGTAAAGCAGGCCGCCTGGGTGGACTCTGTCCAATCCCCAATAACCTGTCGGCCCCGGCGCGCAACACCCTGCGCCCGGGCCCTGATCATGCCTCCCGGCGACCCCGCGCCGGCGCTGACCCCAGCGCTGGAGCAGGGTCATGCTGCCCACCAAACACGCCGACGCCTACACCCCGGCATCCACATCCGACTACCTGTCCCTTGCGGCCCGGGAACCGGGCCTGCCGCCCACCTTGGCCGACTTCATGACCCTCCTGGGCCCTGGGGCCAAGGAACGCCAAGCGGCCCGCCAGGCGGCGCTCAGTGCCTGCATCCGCCACCTGCAGACCGGCGCACCAGAGGCACCCAGCATCCAGCTCTGGCTGCTGGTCACATACGCGCCGGCGCTGCAGGCCATGGCAGGGCGATACCACTTGCCTGCCCAAAGCAGGGAGGAAGTGCACAGCTCGATCGTGATGGCGTTCCTGGAGACGCTGCTCAATCTGAGTGAGAAACGCCTGGCGGATGCATACCTGGAGCAGGAGATCGCCAATGATGCACGCCGACGGCTGGCCTATCATGAGGGGCTATGGCAGAGCAATCGCGCCGAGAGGGTCACAGCCACGCCCGACGAGGCCCTGATGGCTGACAGCCTGCCCGACGACCGTGCCGACGCCTACCAGGCGCTGCAGGACTTGATCCTGGACATGCCCATTACCGATGCCGAGCGCAGCGTGCTGGTGGGGCTATATGTCTACGGCTATACGCTGCACGAGTTGGCTGCCGCAGCTGACGAAGACTATTTCACCGTCCAGAAGCGGCACAAAAGACTGCTCAAGCGTCTCCGCGAAAGAAATCCAGAAGAATCCTGACCCCCTGTCCAAAAACGCCCTTTTCGCCTCGCAGTTGGTGGGAAAGGACGAAGGAGTGACAGGATGTCCAAGCCCAATCCCACCGACGCCACCAAGGTGGACCAGATCGAAGCCCGCGTGCGCGGCGCCTTCCTGGAGCTGGCGCTCCAGGTGGGCGGCATCGTCGCCGAGCACCCCATCCCCGACCCCGCCGTGGTCACCCTCTGCCGCTGCGTGGAGAAGGCCTTCCGCGGATGCCTGGAGCCCCTGGCCGACATGCGCGCGCCAGTGGCGCCACCCCCGCCCTTCAACCTGCGCAAGCACCCGGCCATTCTGCACCTGCTCGACGTCATCAAGATCCAGCACTAATCCACATCACCAAGGAGGACCCACCATGGGCCGGTTCGACACCATGAAAGAACGCTTCGACGAGCACGACCTGGAGAGCGGACTGTTCCTGAAGTTCGACGATGGCGACAAGCACCTGGTCGCCTTCCTGGGCGAGCCCCACCTGAAGGAAATCTACTGGGAGGGCGGGAAGAGCTACCCCTGGAAGCCGGGCTGCGGCAAGCCCAAGGTGCTCAAGACCAGCATGAACGCAGCCGTGGTCGAGAAGACCAAGAACGGCTTCCAGGTCATCTGCGTGAAGATCCTGGAAAACTCGAAGACCTTCTACAAGGCCGTCGCCAAGATGGACGCCAAGTACGGCATCGACTCCCAGGTCTTTGAGGTCGAGCGCGACGGGACGGGAACGGACACGACCTACTCCGTCCTGCCCGAAGGCGCCATCAATGACGAGCTGCGCGCCCAGCTGGACGAGCTGGAGCTCCACGACCTGGAGAAGGCCGACGAGGCCACGGGCGACGACAGCAAAAAGAAGGGCGCCACCAAATCCACCAAGGATGAACCCGCCACCATCATCACCCAGGATGACGGCAACGACCTGATCGCCCGCCTCAAGACGCTCAGAGCGAGCCTGGGCGAAAAGGGCGACGCCATGATGGCCGAGTTCCTGGCCAAGTTCGGCATCAAGAAGATCCGCGAGCTGCCCGCCAAGTGCCTCAAAGAGGCGCAGAGCTGGGTCACCCAGGAAGAAGAAGCCCTGCGCCACGCCGCAGGTGACGGCGAGGACGACGCCTTCGCCTGATCCAGGACCCACACCCCACACACCAGGCCCGGTCGGCACGCGCGCATTCTAGCCGGCCGGGCCGACTTTCCCAACTGGAGCAACCCGCGCCATGCCCCTGGACGCATTCTTGGACGACGCTCTCAAGACCAGACTGACAGCCGATGATGTCTTTGGCCCTGGCGGACTGATGGCCCAGCACCTGCCCGGCTACCAGGCGCGCGAAAGCCAGCTGGTCATGGCGCGGGAAGTGGCGGCAGCCCTGGATGCTGGCCGCAACCTGCTGGTGGAGGCTCCATGCGGGACGGGCAAGACCCTCGCCTACTCCGTCCCCGCCATCCAGCACGCCCTGGCCACCAACCAGCGCGTCCTCATCGCCACGGCCAACATCGCCCTGCAGGAGCAGCTGGTGCAGAAGGACCTGCCCTTCCTGGCACGCGTGCTGCCCGAGCCATTTGGCTTCACGCTGCTCAAGGGCCGCGGCCAGTTCCTGTGCGCAGACCGATTCCTGGAGCACCAAAGCCACCTCTTCGCCGGGGCCGTCCAGGACGATGACAAAGACGAGTTCGATCGCGTCATGGCCTGGGCGCGGGCGACGGGATCGGGCGATGTCAGCGAGCTTTCCTTCAAGCCCAGCACGCGCGTCTGGCGGCACTTCGCCGTATCCGACACCAGCGAGTGCGCGGGCTGCACGCTCAAATGCTTCCACAAGGCCGCCGTCGAAGAGGCCGAAGACGCCCAGGTCGTGGTCTGCAACTACCACCTGCTCTTCGCCCATCTCATGGTGCAGAAAGCCACGGCAGGCTTCGGCCAAGTGCTGCCGCCCTTCGACGTCCTCATCTGCGACGAGGCCCACGAGATCCCGGACATCGGTAGCGACTTCGCTGGCGAGGAGATCGGGCGCTGGAGCTTCCGGGGATTCAAGCGCCACCTCTCCCGTCACGGCTACGAGGACCTGGACCGCGCTGCCGATAACCTGGCCCACGCCATCAAGGTCATGCAGCTCAAACATGCGGCCCAGGGCAGCGGCCGCATCAAGGAAGCGGGCCTGATCGACGACGGACCCATCCTGGATGCCTTGCGCGACGCCGTGCGCGAGCTACGCGAGTCCAAGCGCCGGTACACCGAGGACACGAAGGAATTTGCCCAGCTGGAGCGCCAGGAGGAGCAGTGCCGGCAACTGGCGCAGCGCGTGAAGGGCCTCATCTGGCAGGAGCACGAGGATTGGGTTTACTGGGTGGCGCGCGTGGAATCGGCATCCGGCGACACGTGGAAGCTCTGCGGCAAGCCCGTCTCCATTGCCCCCTTCGTCCGCCAGCACCTGCTGCCCTGGGTGTCGAGCTTCATTGGCACCAGCGCCACACTGACCACCACGCGCGAGGACTTCCGCTTCGTGCGCGATCGCATCGGCCTTAGCGAGGAAACACGCCAGGTCGTGCTGCCCAGCCCCTTCGATTTCAACTCGTCAGCCTTGCTGGTGGTGCCGGATGGGCTGCCCGAGCCCAACGCGCCCGAGTTCCGCGACCGCGTGCACGACCTCCTGCACGAGGCCGTGCTGCACTCCAAGGGGCGCGCGCTCCTGCTGTTCACCTCCAGCCAGGGCCTTCGGTCCGCCCACGGCCTCTTGGCGCCGGAGTTCGAGAAGGCCGGCTACCGCTGCCACCGCCAGGGCGACGCCCCCTCCACCCAGCTCATCAAGCGCTTTCAGGAGGACGTCTCCAGCGTGCTTTTCGCCACGCGGACCTTCTTCCAGGGCGTGGACGTGCCGGGCGAGTCCCTGTCCCTGGTTGCCCTGGACCGCCTGCCCTTCCCCTCGCCGGCGGATCCCGTCATGGACTACATCGCCGAGCATGATGAGAAGGGCTGGTTCTTCAACCACAGCCTGCCTGTCGCCCTGATCACCTGGAAGCAAATCTTCGGCCGCCTGATCCGCCGGCATGATGACCGCGGCGTGGTCCTGCTCCTGGACGGGCGCGTGGCCAGCAAGAAGTACGGGCGCCAGTTCCTGAAGGCCATCCCTGGCGGCATGCTGAGCCGCGAGGTGGGCGCCATCGGGAGCTTTCTGTCCACCAGCGAGGACCCATTCGCATGATCAACCGCTGCCACTTCGGCGACGTGTTCGATGTACTGCCGCGCCTGGCTGGCCTTGGTGCCCGTTGCTGTGTCACAAGCCCGCCTTATTGGGGACTGCGGGATTACGGGACGGCCAAATGGGATGGCGGAGACCCCACCTGTGGGCACGAGATCAAGCGCTGGAGTGGGCCAAAGGACAGCGCGGCAAGGCAGTCCCGCAACGTGTCCGCCGCCGATCGCCTGGACCGCCCTGTTTGCGCGCGCTGTGGCGCCCGGCGCGTGGACCAGCAGATAGGGCTTGAACAAACTCCTGAGGAATACGTCGAGCGCATGGTGTCCGTGTTCCGGCTCGTTTGGGACTGCCTTTCCGACGACGGGACGCTCTGGCTAAACATGGGAGACTGCTACGCGGGCACCCGCCATTGCGACGACGCCCTGGAAGATTACGGGAAGAAGCACGGAATGGGTGGAGCGCACAAGGTTTGCGTCAGCCGTCGCCGAGACAACGTGCAGATCCCACGCAGCGACAGGCTGGTACCGGGCTTGAAATCGAAGGACCTCGTTGGAATCCCGTGGATGATCGCCTTCGCCCTGCGCGCGGACGGATGGTACCTGCGCAAGGATATCATCTGGCACAAGCCAAACCCCATGCCCGAGTCGGTGCGCGACCGCCCGACTTCCGCCCACGAATACCTGTTCCTGCTGGCGAAGAGCGAGCGGTACTACTACGACGCGGAGGCGATTGCTGAGTCATCGGTTGGCATCAACCAACACGACCTCACAGGCCCCGGATACGCTGCTCCAGGTCAGGCTCCCAACCGCGGCAATCGAATGCCAGCCCCGGCTGGCTGGGACACTGCCCAACGCGCGCATGGGAGCTTCCACCAAGATGGTCGGGCTGCCAGACCGTCTGCGGCAAAGGGTTCATTTGCTGGCAAGACAGGCGACCGGGCCTTCCGGGCTGTCACACAGACGCGCAACAAGCGCGACGTGTGGACGGTCGCCAGCCATCCTTACTCCCGCGCCCACTTCGCAACCTACCCACCTAACCTGATCAAGCCATGCATCCTGGCCGGAAGCGCCCCATGCGACATCGTGCTCGACCCCTTCCTCGGCAGCGGAACCACGGCCGCCGTTGCGCAATCGCTGGGCCGGCAATGGGTGGGCTGCGAACTGAACCCAGCGTACAAATCGCTTCAGGACGAGCGGATCAGCCAGCTCGGGCTTGAACTCGAAGCGGAGGGTGCATGAGCAGCCCGATCCTGGTGGACAGTCTCATCCGAGTGCCGATCCGCGATCTTCCTGCCCGCGCCCGCGAGCAGTTGGAGCGCGCCTTGTCCTATCCCAACCCCGCCTACATCGCGGCCAAGAAGCGCGGTATCCAGGTGCCCAAGGAAAAGGTGGACGGCCGTTGGCGGGATGTGCCCAAGCGGCTGGAGGGCTTCCACGTCAACGCACAAGGCCGCTGGTGCGCTCCACGTGGAGCGATCGCCCTCCTGAAGGACGTGCTGGTCCCATGGCCCGGAATTGCTGACCGCCGGGCTGTGTGGCCGGCCAGCATCCCGGCCTTTGAGCCCGCGCTGCGGCCCTACCAGGAAGCGGCCAGGCTGGCGATGGTGAAGAAGCTTCAGGGCGTGGTGGTCATCCCCGCCGGAGGCGGCAAAACCTACACGGCCCTGGCCGCCCTGGCCCAGATTGGACAGCGCACGCTGATTTTAGTCCACACGCTGGACCTGCTTGAGCAGTGGAAGGACGAGGTCGAAGAGCAGCTTGGATTCCTGCCCGCCAGTTTCTCGTCCACCAAGCAGGACCAGGATGCACCCATCATGGTGGCCACCGTCCAGGCCCTGACGCGACTGGACGCCCAGGGCCTGAAGAGCGCTCTGGCGCCCTTTGGCTGCCTCATCCTGGACGAGGGCCACCACTGCCCGGCCAGCACCTTTGATCGCGTGGTGAATGCCTGCCCGGCCAGGTGGCGCCTGGCGCTGACGGCGACGCCCGAGCGCGAGGACGGGCTGACCCCCAAGCTCTTGCACACCTTTGGCCCCATCATCCACCAGACGCGCCAAGAGGACCTGCTGGCCGGCGGCTACCTGGTCCCGGCTGTCATCCACGAGGTCCACACCGCCTTCGAGTTTCCTTATCGCGGCGCCAGCGACTGGCAGGACATGACCGACGCCCTGGCCAAGGATGAAGCCCGCCGAAAGCTGGTGCTGGACACGCTGGAGGAGCTGTACCACGACGAGGAGCGCGTGATCCTGGTCTTGTCCGCGCGCGTGGGCGACCACCTGGAGCCGCTGTTCCAAGCAGCCAAAGCCCGAGGCATCGAGGGCGAGCTCCTGGCCGGCAAGGTGAAGAAGGACACGCGCCGCATGATCCGGCACGCGGTTCGGTCCGGGCATGTGCGCGTCCTCTTTGCCTCGACCGTGGCCGACGAGGGCCTCAACATCCCCGAGCTCAACACCCTGCTCTTGACCTTCCCTGCCAAGGCGGAAGGCCGCGTGGAGCAGCGCGTGGGCCGCGTCATGCGCGCGGCGCCGGGCAAGACCCGGGGCGACGTGTACGATTTCATCGACAGCGCCGTCGTCAACGTGGACAACGACTCGAAGCCCCTGCTGCGCCAGTACGCCGGCCGGCGCGCCGCCTACAAGACGCTGCGCGCTACGATCGTGAAGGCTGCGCCGGCAGGACAGAGCCGGCAGCAGGAGACCCTGCCCATCCCCGCCCTGGACGCTCCGGCCATCCTGATCCGGCCAGGCGGGCCCGCCCGCTTTGCCGTCGGCATGGACCCGAGCTTCACGCACTTCGCCCTCGTCGCCGTGGACCTGGGCGCCTGGTGGCCCGTGGCCATAACCACGCTGGTGACCGCGCCGTCTGACAGGAAGCTAGGCTTGCGCAAAGCCGACGACGACGGCCGCCGGCTGGAGATATTGGCCAGCGGGATCCGCGATTTCCTGCTGGCCCACCCGCCCGCCATCCTCTGCTGTGAGACCCCGTCCTCCGGCGCGCAGAGCGCCGCTGCCTTGAAAGGCCTGGCCTATGCCAAGGCCCTGCTGGTGGCGGCGCGCGTCTACCACGAGGTGCCCACCGTCTGGCTCCTGCCGGGCGAGATCAAGGAGAAGGTGGGTGGCGGCCTGACCGCGACCAAGGGCCGCGTGGCGGACGTGGTGCGGGCCACGCAGGCCCGGGATGGCAGGCCCTGGGCCGGGGCGGCCTGGGACGTGACCAAGGACCGAAACGAGCACCAATACGACGCAACGGCGGCCATCCTGGCAGCCCGGGGCGACGACCTCTTCATGGCAGCAATTCGATAGCAGGGGAAGCACGTGGGCCACTACCGGGACCTCGTCGAGCGCATCAAGCACGATCTGACCATGGACAAGCTCGTTCCGCATCACACGGGACGAAAGCCCATCTGCTGCCCGCTCCCAGGCCACGCGGACAAAAACGGATCGTTCATCGTTTACAGCGAGACCAACTCCTGGTGGTGCCCCAGCCACCAGACGACCCCGTGTGGTGGCAGCCCCATTGACTATGTGATGGCCGAGCAGGGCGTGTCCTTCAAGGAGGCTGTCAAGATCAGCGCCGACCTGCTGGGCATCGAGATGCGGCCGCCCACCGAAGAAGAGAAGGCCGAAGTCGAGGCAAGGCACCAGCGTGAGGAGGTGCTGACCGTTGTCGCCCAGGTGGCCCACAGCTGGCTGCTCATGGAAAACTCGACGGCTGCCAGCGCGCGCGACTACCTGCTTTCCCGCGGCTTCACGGAGGATCTGATCAAGGATCAGTGCTTGGGCCTCCTGGACCTGCAGAAGCTTTATGAGTGGCGTGAACGGCACCCCAGGCTGGAGGCGTTCAGCAAGGAGGACTTCGACGCCGCCGGCCTGCGTAACAAGAGCGGCAACATCCTCTTCCTTGGCCCGCGCTTGTCCATCCCCCTACTCGCCCGCCAGCGCGTGACGGGCATGACCTTCCGCACGCTGGATCCGACTGAAAAGCGCAAGTACATGCACCTGGCCGGCCAGCCGGCAGGCCTCTACAACGAGGATGCCCTCGGTCACAAGTCCCGCAAGGTGGTGGTGACCGAGGGCGTCCCCGACTGCTGGACGGCCATGCAGTTTGGACACCAGGCCGTCGCGTGCCTGGGCGTGGAGGCTTCCAAGCATGCGGACCTGTTCCGCGGGCAGCGCCGCGTGACACTGATCTGGGACAACGACGACACCGGCCGCGGTCGAGTGCTGAAGTCAGCGCGGGCCATCCAGGCCGCCATGCCGGATGGCGAGGTCTGCATCCTGCACATGCCAGAGGTAAATGACCTCAACGACTGGGCCCGGGCTGGTGGGACCAAGGAGGAGTTCCAGGCGCTGCTGGATGGCGCGCCGGACCTGGTGGAGTACCAGATCGCGCAGCTGCCCGACGTGAAGGCAGGCGAGCGTCTGACCCGCGACGCCCAGGCTACCTTGCGCGAACTGCTGGCCGATGTCAGAGCGCTGGAAGGCAACCTGCAGGACATTCATCTCAAGACCATTGCCGCGCAAGTCGGATCACGCCCAACATCCCTGCGTGAGATGATGAGGGCCCAGGCCAAGACCATCCCCGCCCCCACTTTGACCTTCAAGGCGCAGGAATCCCCATCGACATCCGCACAACCAACGCCAGGTTCGGGCGTCGTTTTCAAGGATGAGGTCCCCTATCGGGCGGCCCTGGGCTTTGACTTCCGCGAGACCCCCACAGCCAACATCGGCGTGTGGCTGCGCCCCAGGTCCGATGAGCCGTACTCCCCGTTTGTCATCGAATCGACCAGCCAGGATGGCAAAGCCGTCGTTTCCCTGGTGCCCTACGCGGAGCGGTCCACCCAATCCAAGGGGCGAATCCGCTTCCCCAACGAGGGCCTGCCCCGGTGGACACGCGGGGATGCCCCATTCAGCATGGAACGCTTGCTGGCGGATCCGGAGGGCAATACGCCCAACGCGGCCAAGGTCTTCATGCGGATGCGTGACCTGATCAAGCGGTTCATTTGGTACCCCGCCGATCATGAGTACGACATCGTGACCCTTTGGGTCATGATGACCTACTTCTTCCCAGTGTTCGGTCGTGTGGGATATCTGCACTTCAACGGAGGGTCTGGATCAGGGAAGAGCCTCAGTCTTCGTTTTATCGAATCCCTTGCTTTCAACGCCATCAAGACGTCCAACATTTCCGACGCAGCCCTCTACCGCACGGTAGATGGATCCCAATCCACCTTGCTCATGGACGAAGCAGAGAAACTGTCCTTCCCAAAAGCTGGCACTATCGAAGCCGCCACCCGCTCCCTCTTCCTGGACTCCTACGCAGATGGGGCACTGGTGTACCGGATGAACACGGAGACCAATCAGGTCGAGGCCTTCGATGCGTTCAGCCCAAAATGCCTGGGAAGCATCAGCAAGATCGATCCGGTCTTTGGCAATCGATGTGTCACCATTCACTGCCTTCGCAAGCAGAAGGGTATCAACCTGTTTCACCACGCGCAGAAAGTGGAAGAAGTTGCACGCCTGTCTGCGGATCTGCGGAACATGATGCACTGCATGGCGCTGACCCGGTTCCATGAGGTCTGGCGGATCTACACGGTGGACCTGATGGGAGCCTACACTGAGATCGAGAACCGAGAGTACGAGATCTGGATATCCCTGATTGCCATGGCACGGTTGGTTGATCAGGACGCGCAGTGGGATGAGACGAAGTCCCTGGTGGACATCATCCTGACAACACAGCGCAAAAAGGAAGCCGAGCGCGAGGAAGAAGCCCGCCGGGAAAGCGTCGACATCCTGATCCTGCAGACCACCCTCAACCTGATCACCGGCGACAACCAGCGCGACTACGATGTGTTTGGAGAGGCGTGGAAGTTCGTGGGCAAGGGGCTTGCCAAGGCCATCCAGGCTGAACTCGATGAAGACGGTGCATGGCCATTCGAAAAAGATTTGACCAGCAACCGCCTAACCAACCTACTCAAGACACAGCACGTCATCGAAGAGGCCGACATCACCAGGATCACTGTAGGTGGCGCCCGCAAGCGAATTCTCAAGATCCGTCCCGACAACCTGCGCCAAGCCCTGCAACGCATGCACGGCCTCGATGCCGAAGAAGCGGTGAGCGAGCCCACAGTTCTCGCCAGTGCCGCGCCTGCCCCGCCCCAGGCCGCACCACGCCCGGTCCAGGCCACCATCCACGACGCTGAAGACCTCCCCTTCTGAAAGGACCAATCCCATGTGGCTGTTCACCACCCTGGGCTACTACAGCATCACCCGCAGCCGGCTGGAACCGGACCGCTACCAGATCCGGGCCCGCGACCGCCAGCACCTGGAACGCCTCTCCGTCCACATGGACCTGGATATGATGGCCCGCATGTCCCTGGGCCAGATCATCGAAACGCCGAGCGCCGACTACCGCTGGCGAATCATCGTGGACGAGCGCCAGCTCCGGGCTGTGGTGGAGGCCCTCGCACGCTGCATCACCTATTTCAATTTCAAGACCGAGGCCGCTACCACGGCCGCCGCCGATCATTCCTACCGCGCCGCCCTGCACGACGTCTGGGCGCGCATGAATCGCCTGCAACACAGCACCAACCTGGAGACGCCCCATGCCTAAAGAACCGCACAAACTGGCGGACAGCTACCGCATCATCGCCCTCAAGGCCGAGAACTTCCTGCGCCTGAAGGCCGTGCAGATCGCCTTCGACCCGAAGGCCCACACCGCCATCCTCTCCGGCGAGAACGGCGAGGGCAAGACCAGCGTCATCCAGGCCATCTGGACCGCCCTGGGCGGCGCCAAGGTCACGCCGCGCGAGCCCGTGCACGAGGGCGCGGAGCAGGCGGAGATCACGTTGGACCTCGCCCCCGAGGACGACGCATGCCCGGAGAGCCTGCGCCGGATCCGCGTGACACGCACCGTCACGGTTGAGGGCGGCTGGGGCCTGAAGATCTGGACGCCGGACAAGGGGAGCTTCCCCAGCCCGCAGACCATCCTGGACGCCTTCTTCAACACGCTGACCTTCGACCCCTCCGAGTTCATCCGCATGAAGCCCGAAGGGCGCAGTCGCGTCTTGATCGATATGGCCGGCGTGAAAGCGCCCATCGATGCGCTGAAACAGAAGCGCCAGATCGTGTACGACCAGCGCACCGACGTGAACCGCGACCTCAAGAGCGCCGAGTCCAGGTTGGAGGCGCTGCCCATGCCGGGCAAGGACGCGCCAGCGCTGGTCAGCCTGACCGAGCTGTCACAGGATCTGGAAGCTGCAAGAGCGCTGAAGAAGGCCCACGACGCCAAGCGGCAGGAACTCCAAGATCTGCGCCAGGCGCATGTCACTGCCAAGGCCGAGGTCAAGCGCTTGGAAGAGGAGCTGGAAGCCGCGCGCACGCGCGTTACTGAGCTGGTGGAAACGGGCCGCGATCTGAAGGCCGAGGTGGATGCGCTGGTGGATCCGAAGCTGCAGGACCTGGAGACCCAGCTGGCCACGGCCGAGGAGACCAACGAGAAGGCGCGCGGCGCCCAGCGCTACCGCGAGGAGGAGACCTCGGTGAAGGGCCTGCAGAAAGAGAGCGCCGATCTGACGACCCGCATTGACGCCGTCGACGACGAGATCAGCCAAGTGATTCTGTCAGCCCACTTCCCCATCGACGGGCTGTCCATCACCGACGAGGGCCAGGTGACTTACAAGGATCGGCCGTTCGAGCAGGCCAGCGACGCCCAGCGCCTGGAGGTGTCCCTGGCCATGGGCGCGGCCATGCATCCGAAGCTCAAGTTCCTGGCCCTGCGCGAGGCCTCGATGATGACTGAGAAGACCCGGGCCCGGGTTTCGGAGTGGGCCGCCGAGCACGGCGTGCTGGTCTTGATGGAGCTGGCCACCAGCGAGGAGATTGGAATCCACATCGTGGATGGCGAGGTGGCCAGTGCCAACTGACGCCATCGACCGATGGCCATCCGGCGAGCGGCCGGCCTTCTTCGCCACGCCGGGCGCCTGGGAGATCCTGCAGCTACTGGATCGGCAGGCCCTGTCCCTGGACGAGAAGCTCGGGCGCCTGCAACCGTTTTCCACGCGCGACATCCGCGGCGCCTATTTCCTGACCCGGCAGAGGCATGAGCTGGCGGCACGCGACCTTCTCGTGTCCGGGGAGGACTCGGGCAGGGCGGAGCGCATCAGCGCGCGCAATCTCCTCCGTCGGGCCTTCGTCCAGGCGCAAGCGCAGGAGGAGGCCGCGCAGCTGGCGCGCGAGTTCGAGACCATCATCGAGCAGGTGCGGGCTTCCCCGCCAGCCGTGCTGGGCGATCGGATCCGAAGCGTCCACCAGGTCTGCATCCTGGCCAGCGCCGCGCAGCCGCTTCCCCTGCGGCTGCAGTTGCTCATGGAGGTGCAGGCGGATTGCCTGGCCGCGGCCGCTGATGTCCTGCAGTCCCTGGCGGATGGCCAGACCGTGATTGGCAGCTGGCCGCGTCCGCTGGAACGCGACCAGGCCCTGCGCCTGCTGGACGCGGCCATGGCGCTTCAGCGAGAGATAGCGTAGCCACCCATCCGGAGGGCCTTGCCCGCCATGGCGAAGCCATCGACCCCACGCCGCAAGCACGTGCGCCACGACGTGAACACGGAGCCGCGCTGGCTCAACTGGGAGTTCCTGGCCGCCTTTGGCGTGGACGAATCGGGCTACACGTATCTGGACGCCGTCAAGCAGCATTGCTGTGCGGGCCTTGCCAGGGAGGATTGGCTGGAAGCCCTCATCCGCCGTGCACGGAAGGCCTACATCGCTGCCGGCCGCAGCAAGTATGGCCAGCGCGCCGCATGGGCCGTGTTCCGCCGGGCAGGCATGATCATGCTGCATGACCTGATGGACGACCTAAGCGAAGGCCGCAAGCTGGGCCCAATGGCCGCCTTTCAATCTCCACGGACGGCCGAGATCGTAATCATCCGGCGTTCCTGGAAAGCCGAGATCATGCCGATCTAGCTGAAGTTTTTCTCACCCCCTGTCCAAAAACGCCCTTTTCGCCTCGCAGTTGGTGGGAAACACCAATGGCGGAGGCTGACCCTTGCATCACCCCTTCATCCCCCCGCGCTGCTACATCGCGCACCCCTACACGGCGGGCTCGCCCGAGCTGACGGACATGCACGTCCAGGGCGCCAAGCTGGCTGGCCTTGCGGCCGCCAGGCGCGGCTGGTACCCCGTCATGCCCACGGTCAACACGGGCGGGTTTGACCGGCTGGCGCCCGAGATCGACAACGAGCTCTGGCTGGCTGGCACACTGGGCCTCATGCGAACCTGCGAAGCCGTGCTCATGGCAGGCGATTGGACACGGAGCCAAGGATGCCGCGATGAGTACGCAGACGCCATGGAGCGCGGGATCCCGGTCTACACCCTAGAGACTTTGCCCGAATCAGGGATCGAAGAAGAGGACACCACGCCCAGCGCGCGCCCCCACGGCATCGACCCGCTGATGGAAGGAGGCCACGCGTGAGCGCGCACAGCATGGGCCTCTTGGCCACGGCGCTGATGATGGCCAACAGCCCCCGGCAATCCCCGCGCCGCAAACCTGCCACCCCTCGGTTGACTGAATCCGAACAGCGCCTGCGCAAGGCAAGTCGTGCCAAGGTGCGCCGCGGGCGGTCCCGCACGAAGCAGCTGGCAAGAACACGCCGCCAGATGGCAAGGGCCTCCAGGCGCATCAACCGCCTGGTGGCAGCACGATGACAACCACCACCAGAGACGCGCAGCGCCAGGACCTCATCACCGCCATCTACGCAGAGCTCGGCTACGCCTCGCCGGCCTTGCCAACGTTTCTAACTGAGAACGAACTGGCTAAGGTATTGCGCATCAGCCCCATCACGCTTCGAACCCGTAGGCAAGCAGGGCGACTTGGAATCGCCCACACCAAGGTTTGCAAGGCCGTCCTCTACCGCGCCATCGACGTCGCTGACTTCATCCTCTCCCATCGACAGGAGCCAACCCCATGATCCACCCCCTCACCTGCCTGGCGCTGGTCGCCATCACCGTGGCCACGGCCATCATCTGGTTCCGCATCCACCTGCGCCGCCGGCTGGCTTCCGACCGCGCCTTGTGGCGCCGCAGCCTGGCGCGCGGCTTGTCGGACGCCGCCCTGCCCACGGCTGCGCAGTCCGAGGCCGCTGCAGCCGTGTTAACCCTGCTGGCCGAAGTGATCCTGGGCACGGGCGAGATGGGCCACTTGGAAGCCGCCGTGTTGCGCGAGCGCGTGCAGGAAGGCGCGGCCCTGGACGACAAGCGCGCCCGGGAATCCCTGCTCCTGCGCATGGCCAATATGCTGAACGCCCTCGCCGGCGCGCGCGAGCTGCTGGCGGTCATGCACCCCGAAACCCGCCGCGACGCGACCCTGCGCGATGACGCCGTCACCACTCTGGATGTCGCCTTGTCCGCCTATCGTGGCGACGAGGCCACGCCCCCGCCAAATGCACACCACCAGTAACACCCAAATGGAGACCCACATGAGACACGAGAAGCGCGAACCCCGCCAGCCCGATCCGGACCGGCTGAAGGCAGCAAATGAAGGGCAAGAGGGGAAACCACCCAACGCGGACGTGGACGCCTATGACCGCCTGCTGAAGGAGGCGTTCACCTTCCGGGCCACCACCAGTAGCCCAGGCTGGCCCGCCATCTTCGGCAGCATGCTGGCCGACTCAAATGCCGCGGCCGTGGCCTTGAAGTCCTGCGAGAAGATGAACGACGTGATCCGCTGCCAGGCCACGATCGCCTACGTGGAGGGACTGCTGGTCAAGCTGCGCCAGCCCGGCGATGACCTGAACGCCATGCGCAAGCGCTACCCCCTGTTCATGCAGGAGTTCCACTACCGCGCGGACTTCGACGAGCTCACCGGCCGCGTGACCCTCATCGAACTGGGCAAGCCCACGGGCCAGGATGCCGCAGCCGGAGCCGCCGCCGGAGACGGAGACGGAGACGGAGACGATGCCGGCAAGGCACCCGCCCTGGTGCTGCCCATGCCCCCCAGCCGTCGTCGCAGCCAACCCGTGCCCGAACCCGAGGACGACGCGGGAACGCAGGCGCCGGAAGCCGGCGATCCTTTCGGCGAATAGCCCACCCCGGACGGCCGGGGCGCCCGCGGCCCCGGCACTCTCCATGCGAGGACACTGCATGAACTACTCGAAGAAGGACCTGGTCAAACGCCTGCGCGCCGCCTACGGATACTCGGCGCGCGATGGGCAACGGGCGGTGGGCGACGTGATCCGGGCCATGCTGGACTTGACCGAGACGCTGCAGCCCGGTGACGCCCTGAGCCTGGAGCACATCGGCATCCTCGCGTGCCGGGTTCGGCCCTGGAAAGGCCAGGACAAACATCAGATTGCCTTCAGCCCCTCGCCCCTCCTGCGTGCCCACCTGAGAGCCAGAACCGCCAACGCGCGCAGGAAGGGCTGTGCGTCATGACGCCCAATCGCTCCAGACGCAACGACCTGCTCCCAGGCGACAGATTCCTGGTAAACGAGGTCTGCGAGCAGCAGGCCGAGCCGAAGGCCGAGTCGAAAGCCGAGCAGCAGCCAGCACCCACCAAAGGCTCCCCGCCCAGCACCAAGAGCGCGGCCGAGGTGCTCGCCGACATCATGGACGCCCTGCATGTCGCCCGCTACACGTCCTGGGACGAGCTACCCCACCTGGTGGCCTTGCGATGCAGGGGCCTGCGCAAGAACCAGCTGCACGACCTGGTCAAGGGCTGCCTGCAGGATACCGTCACTGCCGGTGGGCCCATCTACCACAATCAGATCCACGTCCTGAACGCCACCAAGCGCATCACACGAGCCATTCACGCCGCCCAGCATGCCCAGCGCAAGGGAGACGACATCCATGGCTAGTCACCCCGCAACCGGGCACTTCTTCCTGGGCCGGCCCTACATCGGAACCACCGAAAGCCTGATCGCCATCGACAAAGCAATGCGCGCCGGCGCCATGGCCATCGCCAAGCGGATGAACCAGAAGCTTCCCCCCGAGGTGCGTCAGCGCCGCGCCCGGGCCCGCGTTCGCAAGCACATCGACACCCACTGGCAGAAGGGCACGATGGACGGCATCGACCTGCTGGCCTGGCTGCGCACACAAGACTGGACCGCCATCCCCGCTAGGACCAACCCATGAGCCCTGGGCTTCCAACCGATCGCGGTGCGCGTCTCGTGATGGACTGCACGCTCATCATCTGCTGGAAGGCGGAAATCCCCGACCGCCACCTGCCCGACCTGCCGCGATCCTATGCCGAGCGCCTGCTGGAGGATCTGGTGGACGCCCTGCGCCCGCACCTCACTCAGCTGGAGATCAGAGAGCAGCTGGCAACCGGCGAGCCCGGACGCCGCCTGCGCCTGTGGGACACCTGCTGCGAACATGGGCTGGTGGACGTCCAGCGCCGCCAAGCCGACCAAGCCCACAACCCGGCGAACATCCCGCCCCACAGCGACACCTGGTTCATCGCAACGGGCCGCGCGATCAGCCGAGCCATGACCCGACCAGTCGAAGGAGAATGATCACGTGAAGGAATGCCTTGACCAGCCCGGGCCCTGCGCCTGCAGCAACCCAAACACCATGCGCCACTTGAGCTATCCCCTCATGGAAACCGACCCACCCAAGACCGCCGTCGAACTGCGCTGGTGCCCAGCGTGTGGACGCGCCATTGCCTGTGTCGGCCGCTACAACGAGACCTACGAGCAATTGCGGCACAGGGCCGACGCGGAGTGGATCGCTGCACAGGCCCCGGCTGATGGCCTGCTGCGCCCCACCACGGCACTTGACGGGCTTGGCCCCACCCATCGCCGCGTGCTGGGCGCCATCTGCCTCATGGGACCCCAGCGATCCGCCACGCGCGGGCTGTCCCTGGTCACCCGCTTGTCCACGACCCAAGTGGTGAACGCCCTGGCAGCCCTTCAGGCCATGGGCATCATCGGCCGCACCAGCTGGTCGACGCCGCCGGCCGAGGGCACGGAGCTCCCCGCCACCTGGTGGCCAATGCCAGCCCACCACGACGTCCTTGGCCTTGCCATGGACATCGCAGATCTGACCGGTGCCGTCGACCTCCACCTACGCACGCTGGGCCAGCCGGCCGCAACCGCCATCCCGCAGACTGAAAGGACCCCCGCATGAGCGCAGAACCCGTTTCCCCCGAGCTTGCCCTGCAGGCCGCCAGCACGTGGCTGTCCAGGTTCGAGCGCCCCCGCGTGCTGGAGGCCGTGCGCATGGCACCCGTCGTCCTCGACACCATCACCCTGGATGATGAGCTCCCCGGGCTCCACATCGTGTCCGACGGTGTTGGCTTCGCCCTCGTCGCCGGCGACATGCAAGCGGAGCCTATCCTGGGCTGGGCTGCCGCAGGGGAGTTCCTCACCGGCCAGGCCATGCACCCCGGGCTGGCCGAGCTCCTCCACGGCTGGGGCACGGAGATCCTGCTGGCCCGCCAGGCGGATCCGGACAAGGCCGCCAGGAGCAACATCTACCGCCAGAAGTGGGACGCCCTCCTGGACAGTAACGGGCGCGCCGCCACCCCCACCGTCGACGAGATCCAACCCCTCTTGGCCGCCAGATGGAACCAGGGCAATGGGTGGAACGCCCACTGCCCCAGCGATCCCGCAGGGCCTGGTGGCCACGCCTACGTGGGCTGCGTGGCCGTCGCCCTGGCCCAGGTCCTCTTTCACCACCAGCACCCCTGGCGCGGGCAGCGGGTCCAGAGCTACGAGCACGATCGGTACGGCCAGATCACCATGTACATGGCGGAGGAGACCCCGGCATGGAAGGACATGGCCGCCGCCGGCATCACGGACGCCGTGGCGCGCCTGCTCTACATGGCCGGCGTGGGCGTGCGCATGAATTACGGCCCGAGCAGCTCCAGCGCCCAGAGCTCCATGGTGGTGTCCGCCCTGCGCCTCTTCCTGCGTTATGCCGACACGGCGCGCATGGTGTGGCGCAGCTCCACGCCCCCGGAGACATGGGAGGCACTCATCCCAGAAGAGCTGCAGGCCGGCCGGCCCATCGTCCACCGCGGCCAAGGGCCCACGGGCGGGCATGCATTCAACCTGGATGGTTGGCGATCCGACGGCTACAAGCACCTCAACTTCGGCTGGGGCGGGTCCTACAACGGCTGGTACACGCTGGACAGCATCACGCCATTCGGGATCCGCGACTACACCAGCGTCCAGGGCATGGTGGTCGGCATCCAACCGCGCGTCGAAGAGCTGATCGCCCCGCGCGACGGCGATCACAACGTCCCACCCCACGCCGTGCTCCTGCGCTGGAAGCCTCGGCAGGACATGGCCCGCATCGAGCTGGACATCGCGTACAACGCGCAATTCTCGCCCGTGGCGCGCCGCGCCATCCTCCAGGGACATTACACCCAGCACACCATCAGCGGCCTGGCGCCTAGCACGCGCACCTTCTGGCGCATCACCTGGGTGGACAAGACCGGCCGGCGCTACCCCGTGGAGCCCTGCAGCTTCGTTACGGGCCTGAGCCCCCTCACGCATCCCGGTAGCGGACGCCCGGCGATGACTTCCGGGAGGCCATGAGATGACCGCATCAACGCTTCCACCTCTGCGACCCCTCAACCTTGCGCAGGAAGTCAACGAAGGGAATCAGGTGCTCGAACAAGTCCGCACGGAAATCACCTGTCCCATCGTGGACAAAACCCCAACGTCCGTCGACGAAGGTGACGTCCTCGGCAAGGGCATACCCGTCAGGGCCAAGGAAGACTCCCTGCACCCTGGTGCTGTCATAGACGAAGCTCACCACCACCTGATGGATTCCAACACGAATGATGTCGCCAGTACAAACGAATCGACTCATGAATGTGCCTCCGATGACGAAGAGTGGAATCGCCAAGTCGAAGAAGAGTGGCTACGCCGAAAGACCTACACGCCAGCCCAGTACCTGCAGGTCAACCTGAACAACCTATCCAATATCCTGAGTAGGGTCGATTTCCCCGAGCGAGAAGAAGCGATGCGGGTAATCAGGGGCCTGCAGTCGCTTGCCGGCACCTATGCCCGTGAGGAGGAGTATCGAATGAGGGTGAAGGCATGAAGCACCAGGTCGTTGGCGGCCAGCCCGCATGATCCACGAGGGTAGCATCAAGAAGGGCGGCTTGGGCACAAAGCCAACCACGCCACCGCCACCCCCGCCAGCTGGACAGTGCCCCGCGCAGTCACGCGACCTCGCGCATGCCCTGGGCATCCCGGCAGCGGAGCGCCCCAGGTGCCCGCGCTGCAATCGGCGCATGACGCTCAAGAACAGCAACAACGGCCTGTTCTGGGGCTGCCCCAGCCACCCAGCGTGCACGGGCCTGGTGCGCGCCCAGCCATCCGGCTGGCCCGTGGAACCCGCGGCCGCCACCAGCAGCCTGCGCGCCTGGCGGCACGCCACGCACAGCGTGTTCGACCTCGTCTGGAACAGCCGGCCCATCGAAGAGCGCCCACGCGCAAGGGAGGACGCCTACGCCTGGCTGGCCCAGGTCCTGGCGTGCCAGCCCGAAGAGGCCCACATCGGCCTGTGCACGCGCGGGCAATGCCTGCACGTCCTCGTCGCCTGCGTGCTGCGGCTTGGAAGCGAAAAGGCAGGAGCGACACCCCGTGGATAAGACCAAGGACATCATGCGCCTGGTGGACATCCCACACGACCAGGTGGCGATTTGCGCAAGCCCCAAGACCGCCAATGGCAGCACATCATTCTCGCGCGCGGTTCCGCGCAGCGCCAATCCCACCATCGTGGCTGGATGCTGGGCGCGCTTTGCCCACTGGCCGCTGGCGGCTGACAACCCACCGCGGCGCGTCGAGGGCATCACCGACCGCCAAGTCTGCTGGCTGACGCCCCGCGCCGGCTGGCGGACCTTTGCGCGCACCATGGACCTGGTGCTGGTGGATGCGAAGGCGCGCAAGGCATACGTGGCCACCGTCGGCAGCCTGGTGGACCAACCCCAACCCGAAGCAGTAGAGGATCCGGAATGAAGCCCACCTACGTCATGACCATCACCGTCGGAGGGCCCGTCACGCGGGCCGACCTGGAGAACGCCATCGCCAAGCTGGCGTCCCGCTGGGGCGACACCTCCATCATCGAGGCCACCATCCACAAGGCCAGGGCGCGACGCGCAAGGCCGGCCACAGAAGGAGCCGAACATGTCTGAGCTCACTATCGAGCGAGGGGACCGCGTCCGGCTTCACACCATCGGCGGTTACACAACCCACATCGTCACCAAGACGGGACTCGCTGCCGGCGCCGACGTCGCCTGGTTGCTGAACAAGCGCTGCCGCGTTCCCATGTCGTCTCTCTCGCTAGTCCGCAAGTCCACGGCCGACGACCGCTACCAGATCTGGCTCCGTGAGCTTGCCATGACCACCTCCACCATGTCTCGCCGGGCCTTCTATAACGAGCACGAGCGGCTCCAGGCGATCAAGGCCAAACTTGAGCTTGACGTCAAGCACCTCAATCGATTGCAGCCGCACATGGACGGACAGCCAGCCACGCAGGGCGCGCTGAACGCCCTCATCCACCAGCGGGACACGGCGTGGAAGCGGCAGGCGGCGCTGGAGGAGCAGGTGCTACGGATGGCGCAGGATAATACGACCAAGCAAACCAGCAGCTGGCTGGGCCGCTGGATGGCAGGATGGCGGCAGTGGCACCGTTCGCTTGGATCTTCCAAGGACTAGATCGACAGTTGACAACGCATTGATGGACAAGGATTTCACGCATCTATAGGAGACCCAACGATGAAGAACCGTGCACTTGCCCTCATCCTCACCCTCATCCTGGCACTTGGCGCCTTCGCCCAGGACACCCCCGAGCTGGTCACGCCAACCTATGGCCAGCACTTTGTTCCAACCACCGGCACGCTCTTCATCTGGATTCCCAAGCCCGGCTACCACAACTGGGTGCTCCAGGTGGCCGACAACCCGGCCCTGGACAATCCGCTGATCGAGGTCCAGGTGACAACCACGCGCTACCGCTTCCCAGGCACGCTGCCGGCAGGCACACGCCTCTATTGGCGCGTGTTCTACATCAACGACGAAGGGCAGCGGTACCACTCCGGCCTGGGGACCTTCTGGACCGCGCCCGCCATCCACTACATCGAGATGTTGAGATAGGGGAGCAACCGCGCCTTCTGGCGCAAGGGAGGAGTGACAGATGGGCACGATGGACACGAAGTATTGCTGGCACTGCGGCCACCAAACCGAGAACGGCAGATGCGTAAATGATGAGTGCCGAGTCATGGCGCTTGATGCCGAGCTCTCCCGCCTCCGGGCCGAGCCAGCCCAGCCCGCGAGGTTCGAGCTGACGAACGGGGAGTTGACCGCGCTTGAAGAACCTTGGCATCCAGATCATACTGTAACAGTGCTTCAACATGCCCTCCGCCGCTGCATGGCGCAGCAGGCCCAGCCAGAGCCGCAGAATTGCAGTGCTGCTCTGTCCTCGGTCATAAACGAACGCGGCAGGCAAGACGCAAAGTGGGGCGAGCAGAACCATGACCCGTTCACCTACCTGACTATCCTGACTGAGGAGGTCGGAGAACTGGCGCAGGCGTCTCTCCAGACGCGCTTTGGTGGGAACAAGGGCGGGCTGGATCGGATGCGTGAGGAGGCCGTCCAAACAGCCGCCGTAGCGCTCGCTATCGTCGAGTGCCTTGATCGAGGGAAGTGGGAATGGGCGCAGCAGGCCCAGCCCTGCCCCGAGTGCGCGGCCCTCACCAAGCGGGAAGGAGACGCGGAATGAAGTTTCGCAAGAAGCCAGTCGTGATTGACGCTGTGCAGTGGTTCAAGATGGGCGACCACCAAAAGGTTGTCCCAGACCCGAGAGGGAACCCAATCATCGACACACTTGAGGGGCCACACTTGGTGACCGTTGGGGACTGGATCATTACAGGAATCCAGGGGGAAACATACCCCTGCAAGCCGGACATCTTCGAGGCGACTTACGAGGCAGTGGAGGGCGCGAAATGAACAGCGTGCAGAGGCTCATCGAGGCGGCAAAGCATCAAACTAAGTGCCATGACCGATTCGTCTTGCTCGACAGCAATCCCGACAAGGAGAGCGGCGAGGAGTGGGAAGATGCACTGAACGACAGGCAAGAGGCGACGACGGCCACAGAGAAAGCATGCGCGGCCCTTGATGAGGCGGGGGAGTCGCCCCTGGCCCTCGTCCGCGAGCTGCTCCCCGAGGCCATCATCGACGCCCCGCCAGAGGTGCTTGCCGAACTGCGCGGGTGGCTCGACGAGGAAGAGAACCGGCGCGGGATTGCCAAGCGGGAAGGGCAGCCCGCATGAAGCGCCTACGCCGCCGCCTCTTTGCCGCGTGCCTGTTCGTCCACCAGCTACACCAGGCCGAGTGGGGATGGTTTTCGCCCAGGGCCAACGGCGCCACCTGCAGCGCCTGGGCCCTGTGGTTGGCCGCCATCCAACTCCCGCCCTGGGGCCTTGGCGTCATCCGCGAGAGCTGGGGCCTGCGGATCATGCTGGTGCGCTGGCAGCTGGTGGCCCACTTCCCCAAGGAGCTGGCACCCATCAAGGCCAAGCTGCTCGCCCGCTGGCCGTTCAACCGCAGAACGGCCAAAGCACCACGTAGATCACGCCCCCAAGGTCCAAAGCCAACCAAAGGGGAGTTCGGCCGCCGCTGGAGCCAACAGCCCATCCCGCACAACGATCGAAGATGCGAGGCGGGCAAGTGTGGACGCCGCGGCCTCTACGCCCGCGAGTGCTACGGCCGCCGGGCAAGCGACTACAGGAGGCAATCATGACCAGCGCATCCGAAGAGAGCGAGGACAATAAGACCCAAAACCCCAACCGCGCCGATCGGCGCAAAGGAGGAGTGACATGGACGCGAAAGAACTCGCCAAAGCAATCAGGGTGATCGGGGGAATCAACTGCAATCGTGCCGCCGCGCTGCTGGAGTCGCAGGCCGCCGAGCTTGCCGAGGCGAGGGGGCTGCTGAGTGGCGCACAGAACACCGCGGCTGAGGCATCCGACGCCGCCAAAACAACGATGGGCGCCTACAAGAACTATCCCGGCACGTCGACCTACCGCCACGCCAAGAACGATCACGAGCAGGCCGAGGCATGGCTGGCCGGGTACAAAGGCTTTCTCGCAAAGGGAGGAAGATGAACACGCCATCCATTGCCTCCCGGCCAGGCCTGTACCTCTTGGTGGCCATCCTCCTGCAGAACGGATCCATGTGCCCGGAGTGCGGACATGGAACCCGCGCCACAAGCAAGCGCTTGGCGCGCTGCAAGGCCTGCGGGGCAAGGGTCCGAAGGAACACCACCACCATCAAGGAAGGATGACCACCATGTCCGAGCACACCATCCCTGAGCCCTTCAGCCGCCTCAGCTTCCACCAACGGGCAGCCGTCTACGCCGGCTGGCGCCGCTTTCAGGAGCTGCACCAGGCACTACTCGCCGCCAGCTACCACCCGCACACGTCCACGCCGTTCCGCGATCTGCTGACAAATACGGCCAAGGACGCCGCCCACGCCGTGCTGCATGAGCACAACTGGTACTTGCATCTCAACAATGAGCTCGTCGTGAAGACCAAGGCTATGCCGGAGGATTCACCCGCTGGTGATGCGCTTACCGAAGCTCTGGCAGATTCACCACGCACCCCATCGGATTTCCTTCCTCGGGCTGCGTCTCCGCTTCCACAAGAAACGCCGCCGCCTTCTTGTGGATGTTCCAAATCGCCCTGTGCGGATTCTCCTGCAGAGCCTTCTTCTGATCTCCATGATACACGGGGCTCAAGTAGAACTGAACAAGAAGTGACGTCAACACGTCCGCATTCATGAGTGCCTCCACGTGAAACAACCCACCAGCCCACGCCCCATGCACGGGCTGGTGGGGGCACTCTACCAACTGTGAACAACAAGGAGCCGAGTGAAATGAACACGCCCGACCAGATCCACAACATCAACAAGGCCCACATCAAAGGCCGCGACCTCGGCCTCACCGACGGCCAGCTATCCAGGGAGGAGGTCCTCTCCGCCGCACAGGCCCAGTTCACCACCCAGGATGAATGGAACGCCTACGCCCAGGCCTTCGACTGGGGCAAGCGCATCTTCCAGGCGGCTATCGCGCGCGACACCCAGGCGCCCCTGGATGCGCTGGTGGCCGCCCGTCGCGCCCTCGCCGACGCCAACTACGCCGTCCTGCGCCCCGGCAAGGACGACGACGAGCTCGTCAGCGTCGCCGACCACATCACCCAGCTGGTGACGTCGCTGCGGCAGGCCCACGCGGACATCGAGGCCGCCCAGGCGTCCGCCGCGGGCATCCAGCCCATCGAGGACATCTGCAGGGCCTGCCTGGTCGGCTACCACCGGGGCCTCGTGCTTCCCCCCGACAGCCAGGTCGGCGACGCCGTTGAGCGAATCGTCGCAGAGTTCGTCAACGAGGAGCTCGCCGCGGCTTGCCGCATTGGCCTGCAGGCTGGACAGGCGTATGCAATGGCTGTCCGCAAGGTCGTCTCACTTGGCCATTCCGACGCGGCCGCGGGCGTGCCCGGCCAGAACTGAACAACAATACGCACCACGGGGCCGGCCCAAGGGCCCCAGCCCTTGGAACGGCCGTAAATCCATGCGACATGTGGACATCGCAACGAAGCGGAACACATTGGAGGACAAGGATAACGAGAACGAAAGGACGGACAGAATGAAGCCCTGCGATTTTCCGCACTGGCTGAGTGACGACGAATGCGACACGCTGCTGGCGAACTGGGATCGCTTTCTAGTCATCGAGACCACACTCCTTAGCGCCTCGGCTAATCCTAGAAACCAGACATCTACATCAATTGCCATCGACAATGCCGTGCGTTGGACGCTCTCCGAAGCCGCCTGGAAAAAGTCCTTGCTGCAGCGACAAGCTGCACGCGCCAATGCGGATGGTAACCCATGAGCGACACCCGCGCCCAAATCACCAGGCTTTGCGAGCGCATGGACAAGGCCGCACTCTTCATGCGAGAGATAGACAACCGCCTGCGCATCGTGGAACAAACCCTGGGCGACCACCTGCGCGAGCACAAGGCCCGCGCAGAGATGGAGGCAGAGGCCAGCAAACCACCCACGCCGCGCGCGCCACGCGTCAAGCGCACGCCTGGCGGCAAGATCAAAGACCCACTCCTGGCCGACCTGTGCGGGCAAAGGAAGGACCTCAACCTCAGCGTCAGGCAACTCGCCAACGTCCTGGGATACCCACGCAACACGGTCTCCAATTGGCTGAATCGAACTCGCGCGCCCGGGCATCCCGAAGACCGCGTGCGCATCCAGGAGTGGATTGATCTGTCCAACAACGCGCCAGCGCGCCTGCTCCGCGAGTGGCGGGAGGAATTGTGAACAATTGGCAAAATCGAAACCACGCCTGCCTCACATCCAAAGTGAGCCAATGGGTCAGTTTCCATATTCCCGTGATACAAGTTAGTCTGAGCTTGTTGCCCCACTGGTTCACTTTGCACTGGGTCAGGTCTGGTCGACAAGACAAGCCCGTAGCTTTGCGCCTGCCCAAAGATTGCCAAAACCTCGTCCCACAGGGGTCTCTCCCTACCCTGGACACTCAAAATTCCTGCCCATTGGCCTCTGCCCGCACTGACATAGATTTTTTGTTTTTTAAGAATAAAAACGTCGATGCGGGCAGTGTCCATCGGGCAGTCGCTTTTTCGTCGCTTGACCACAGGGAGACACCCCCGGAAAATCAGGTTTTGGCAGCCTTTGGGCAGAGAGGGTACAGAACAGCCTCTCGCCATTGGCCCCACGTCCGCGCGCACGTTTCCCCGCTAACCGACGGTCTTCCTCTTCGCCCCCGCCGCCCGCCGCGCCCGCCCGCCGCGAAGCGGCCCCAGGCGCCCCACACGGCACGCGACCCCCACCATCGCCCAACCACGAGGACCCTTGCATGACAACGCCCCACGTGGCGCCCCTGGCGCCCTGCGCCCCAAACGTGCCCCTGCTCAACCCGCAGATCCCCGAAGGCTTCACCGTCCATAACGACCACTGGTCCTTCTCGCGCCTCGACGCCTACGCCAGGTGCCCACTCGCCTACAAGGCCAGGTACCTCGACCCCAAGATCTACGGCGCCGACTGCGTCAAGCCCATCCCAAGCATCACTTCGCCAGCCGAACTCGGCACCCTGTGCCATAAGGCACTCGAACTCGCTGGGCACGTCCTCCTGAAAGCCAGATTCAAAGGCCGTATCAACCGCCACCAGAAACTCATGCTCGAGTGCCTCACCCAAGCCTTCAAGGAACAACCCACCGCAAGCGGCCAAATCCTGGCCGACGCACAGGCCATCCTCATCGAGTACCTCAAGGCCGGCGACTTCTACGCCGACCAAATCATCGGGCTCGAATGGCCATTCGAACTCGTGCTCGAAGAACCCGACGGCGATATCCTCCTCATCGGATTCATCGACCGCCTCGAGGTCACGCCAGAAGGCGTCGTCCGAATCAAAGACTACAAGACCAACCGCCTGTACTACACCAAGGACGAACTCAGGCAATCCCTGCAGCCGTCCATCTACGAGATCGCCATCCGCGAGTCCGAAGCGCTGGCCGTCACGCCGGAAACACCCGTCGACTTCGAATTCGTCCTCCTGCGCCACGGCGTCTCGCAACGCACCACACGCAGCGCGTCCGACCTCGACCGCGCACTCCACCAAATCGTCACCCTCGTCAGACGATGCGAGAACAGCACCCACTTCAAACCCATGCTCAACAAGTACTGCGCCTACTGCGATCACAAAACCAGATGCCCACTCTGGAAAGAGATCGTCGCCCGCGGCTTGCCCGAAGCCCACATCGACCCCAACGACCTGGCCGCCATCGCCGTCGAATACGAACGCGCCTCCGATGCCGCCAAGATCCTCTACCGCCAGAAAGAAGAACTGGCCGACCTCATGAAAATCCACCTCATCGGACACGACCAGATCGAGACGCCCACCCACCTCTTCCGCGCCAGCGCCAATAACGAGACCACCTTCCTCGATCCGCACCAGGTGGTCAGCCTGCTGGCCCAAGCCTACCGACGCACCATCCCGGAAGTCATGCGCCGCATTGGACGCATCTCGAAGACCGAATTCGACCTGGTCATGAAAGACGCCCAGGGCCGGCTCACGGTCACGGCCTTCAAAGAACTGCAGGCCGAGATCGCGCCACTGATCGAAACCATGCCCAACCCCAAGCTGCAAGCCTACAAGCAGCCGGTGGAGGACACGGAGCTCAAGCCGACACGCGTGAAGCGGCCGAAAGCCAAGCGCAGGATTCGTGTATGAACGATGCACTTTCTCAGAAATGAGAAAACGGGAGCCGGATTCTCAGATTTGAGAAAGCATCGTGTGAGGCTGATTGATCGAAGTGTGAGAGGGCGGTTTGTGTATCCGCTATGTGGATGGCACAGGCCGGATCCACAACGGTCAACGCACGGGCACAATTGCAGGATATTGTCTGCGTGAGATCCCGGCCCCAGCTTTGGCAGCCGGGTCCGGGGCCGAAACCAGGGGAGGGGCGATGAAGCGGGATCCGCGAAAGGTCGACACCGGCGGGCGGGATAGCCCGATCGTGACGGCGCCGCGCTGCGGCAAGGAGCTGGATGGCGGCAGGATCTGCCAGGCTCTGGTGGTTGCGCCGGGACTGCGCTGCCAACACCACCAGGACGTGACGGCCGGCGACCTGGAGGCCAAGGTCGAGCTGCCGCCTGGCGTGGTCGTGCCGGAGGTCTTCGCCAAAGAGAAGGACCGGCAGCGGGCCCTGGAGGGCTACGTCGCTGAGGTCTACCGGGACTACGCCGGGCTGAACACGGGCGCGGACCTGCGCCAGATACTGGTGGCCGGCGCGGCCTACGTGCGCCTGCTCTACGACGGCGCGGCGCTGGACCCCAAGGCCATGGACTTCCTGTCCAAGATTGTGGACAGGCACCTGCGCAACTTGAAGGCGACGCCCAAGGAGCAGGGCGGAGGAGACAAGGGCAAGGGAGCGGGCTTGGGCGCGTTGGCGGCAGCCGCGGGCGTGGGCGCCTTGTTGGAGCGCGTGCGGGGCGTGCTGACCCCTGGCCAGCTGAAGGCCTTACAGGCCGGCGGTGCGCCGCGTGGGCTGGGCGTGGAGGCCATGGGCCGGCCAGGCGCCTGCATGGAAGTGGGCCAGGACGGGGACGAGTCGCCGGATCCCTTCGGGGATTGACGGGGCCCTGGGCCTGGCGTGGGGCGAAAACTGCAAAATCATGTCCGAGATCATGCCGCCCCTGTACGAGGCGGCTTTTGATAGTCAAAGGGATAGCATGCCAGGTGCGCAGGCAAAGGTCCGAGATTCGCTGTTATCGGACGTTTCAGCCTGGCCCGGAACGCCGGCCCGGCCTGGCCGGGTTAACTTATAAGTGAATCCGCCAGGCGCCGCGGGCCTGGTGGGCCTGGTCGAGAGCAGGCACCTGGCGGGCTGTCGCCGGCGCGTGCCCCGCCAGGCGTGGACGGGCCGGGCTTGGGGCGGATCGGGGCACAGCGGGCGGGACGCGGGCCTTTGGCGGGCGCGTGCGGGGCGGGCGCGAGCACGGCGTGCCCGAGGGCAGGCCTGGCCGGCAAGCTGGCCGGCGGGGATCCGGCTGCGCGTGCGCTGGAAGCGGCAGGTTGTGCCCGGGGCGCGGGCTTGGCGGGGCGGGCGTCGCTGGGCGCTTCCCCTTGGCGGCCAACAGGCACCTGGCGGCCGGCGGGGGGGGGTGGTCTGGGGGAAAGCGGTATGCCCCGCCGGGGCACCCCGGCTGAAAGGGGTCCTTCCGCGCGCGCCTGGTATTTCCTACTGGGCCGAGAAGTACACCTTGCATGGGCACGCCTGTGTTACATTGAGCCCGCAGCGGGGAGAAAAGTCAAATGCGCAGTTTCTATGAGTTTTTCGCCGGCGGAGGCATGGCGCGCGCTGGCCTTGGAGAAGGCTGGGAGTGCTCGTTTTCCAACGACTTTGATCTGAAAAAAGCGATCAGCTACGTTGCGAATTGGGGCAGTGATGACCTGAAAATTGGCGACGTCGCAAAGCTCACAACGGTAGATCTTCCAGGCCATGCGAACTTAGCGTGGGCATCTTTTCCATGCCAAGACCTCTCACTGGCTGGCGCTGGGGCGGGGCTTAGTGGCGAGCGTTCCGGTACATTTTGGCCTTTTTGGAAGCTCATCAAATCGTTGGTTGCCGAAAACCGAGCCCCCCACGTTATTGCGCTAGAGAACGTTGTCGGTGCAATTAGCTCTCATGATGGGAAAGACTTTGCCGCCATCTGCGCCGCAATTGCTGGAGCTGATTATCGATTTGGAGCAATGGTCATTGATGCGGCGCATTTTCTCCCACAATCTCGGCCACGACTTTTCATTGTTGGAGTGCATAAGTCGATTCCTGTTCCTCCCGCTCTCGTCGCAGAAGCGCCCAGTTTGGATTGGCACTCTTCGGTGTTAATCGAATCCTATGGCAAACTGTCTAAGCGATCGCAGGATTCTTGGATCTGGTGGCGTCTACCATCTCCCCCAGTTCGCACATCGATTTTTGCGGACTTGGTGGAAGAAGACCCACAGGGAGTCACATGGCACACAGGGGCTGAAACGAAAAAACTGCTCGCCTTAATGAATCCCCTCAACCAATTGAAGGTTAAGGCGGCCAAGATGGCCGGCCATCGTGTGGTAGGCACAATCTACAAGCGAACTCGCGCAGATGGACCAGATGGGGAGAAGATGCAGCGTGCTGAGATCAGATTCGATAATGTGGCTGGCTGCCTGCGCACGCCGACGGGTGGTTCAAGTCGGCAGATAATAATGCTCATCGACGGCAAGCACATTCGCTCAAGATTGCTTTCGCCGCGTGAAGCTGTGCGCCTTATGGGCCTTCCTGAATCCTACATCATTCCAGGTAGCTATAACGAGGCATATCATCTTGCAGGCGATGGAGTAGCCGTCCCTGTGGTTCGGTTCTTGGCAGAAAACATACTTGAGCCATTGTTGGCAGCTGTGGTAGATGAAGAGAAAAAGGCCGCATAATGACGGATCTACTTGATGCACTACACAATTTCAGCAAAGATCGAAGATTTGGTCAGAAGGGGTCGCTATGCGTGGCGCTCGTTGTCACTCAGCATGCGCGCAAGTTAGGCTTTCCACTTGATCCCGAGAAGCTGCTCACTGAAGGCGGAGGTCAGGTGCTTGGCCTGGGTAAATCGCCGGTCCAAGCTGTTCTGGTGAAGCATGGAATCGATCGCGTGCTCGCGGCTGAAGGCGGTCGTACGAGCCGTGGCAGCCTTAGCAACATGCGCGACTACGTAGGATTCCTCAATGGCGTGGCCAAGCAAGGTGAAGTAGATCTGGATTTGATTGAGGCCTACTGGATTGAGCGCGTTCACGCGTTCTTTGCTGCCAAGCCTTTCAAGATTCGACTTGACGCCTCGCGCAGTCTTCGCACTTTGGTTCGAGACGTCATTGCCCAAGCCGAAGAGCGCCAGAAGAGCAATCCGGGTATGCAGTATGCCGGAGCGGTGCTGCAACACTTGGTCGGTGCTAAGCTTGACTGTGCTATGGGTAGCGGCTCATTCAAGCATAACAGCTTTTCGACCTCAGACGCCCAATCCGGCAGAGCTGGCGATTTCTTCTTAGGCGACGTGGCAATCCACGTCACGACTTCGCCAGGCGAGGCTGTCATTGAGCGTTGCCGCGACAACATCAATGATGGTTTCCGACCAATTATCGTAACGATGGCCCGTGGTCTTACTGCCATCGAGGTTTTAGCTGAGAATGCAAATCTTGGCGAGCGAATTGACGTCTTTGAGGTCGAACAGTTTGTGGCACTCAACCTGTATGAGCTGGGCAAGTTCGCAGCGGATGGTCGACGAGTTGCAGTAAGCGACCTTGTGACACGCTACAACGAGATCGTGGAAGAGGTCGAAACCGATCCAAGTTTGAAGGTTGAGATTCACAAGTGACCGAGTCGCCGGAGCAGCGCAGCCGAATCATGCGCGCTGTGAAGTCGCGCGACACGGGGCCCGAACTTATTGTTCGTCGGTTGGTGCATGGCATGGGGTTTCGCTATCGCCTCCATCGTCGGGATCTGCCGGATGGTGCTGGCGTGCAAGTCGACTCCGCAGGTGAAGCGATGCTGGCCCGTGTAGAAGCGCATGGTCTCCTCCTTTCGGGATGTTGTTACTCCGCGTGTATCGGGCGATGCGCGCAGGGAGGAGACCTCTATGAGTATCAATGCTTGCAGCCGACTTTGCGCCTGTCACGGCGCTTGCTGCTGGTGCTGAAAGACTTTCAAGAGGACAAAGGCAAGCGCCGCGCCAAGCGCTGCGCGGCTGAAGCCACCGTTAGGCGATCAGCAGATTAAGAGATAGAGGACATATCAAGATGGATAAAGACACTCTTGCTTTTACGCTAAGGCTCATTTTTCAAAAATGGAAGCTATTTCATATTGCCTTCACTGGGCTAGGACTCGCGAGCGCAATTATTGCTCATCGCGAGTTCTCTTGGTGGACAATAAATCACACATTATATCTCGTTTGCGTTTTATTGTTAATTTCAATAATAGCAAAATGTATTTCATTCGCATATTCGCTGTTTAAAGAATCATTTCCGAAAATAAAGGCGGTGAGCTATATTAAAGGTGACGGACTTAACGCAGGTTTAACGCTTATTGTTTTTCAGCCGAATCAAAATATTAGAACTGGACAGCTAATCACGCTATTTTGTCAGAGCTCTGGAGCAAGACAGCCAGTATTAATAGCTCGAGTATTGGATTCGAATTTCAGTGAAGTACAAGCAGTGCCTGTTGGTAATATACAAGATTCGAAACTTCGGAAGTATTTCGAAGAAGACTCCAGGAAAGCTCTGCTCTTTGCTACACCTGAAGTTACTGCAGATAATCTAAACACAACAGTTCAGGGAGGATCTCATGTCTGATAGTCTCAACCCAAAGGTGGTGAAAATAGTTTCGCCATATCAAGTGATCGTAAATGTTGGATCAGACCATAAAATATCTAAAGGTCAAAAATTCTTGATTTATACGCTTGGTGAAATGATAACTGATCCAGATACAGGAGAAGAATTAGAAACTGTTGAAATCGTAAGAGGCACAGGAAGGGCGATCCATGTGCAGCAGAAAATAAGTACAATTGAATCTGACATGATACAATCCACGCCGGTTACAACAAAGAGAAAAACTGGGTTAGGGTCTATGGCTTGGGCGGTTGGGGATTTCGAAGAGACAGAGTTGAAGAAGGAAGAACTTCCATTTAATGAAGCACAAGTTGGTGACCTTGTTAGATTGATGCCAAACAGATAAAAATTATATCGCCTAACACTTATGAGGTCTCCAGAGTCAAGTAGGCGCAGAGATTCCTTCCGACAATTCTTCGGTTCTTTGAGATGAAGGCGTTGGGCGAATCCCGACTTGGTTTCACGGACTGGCGCAGGACGGATACTGCACCAAACACCTATCGAGGGTCACGGGCCGGCGGTGCCGACCTGGCATGTCAATGCCGATTGAAAACTGACACACTTTCCCTCTCCTCTGCTGATCCAAAACTGATACACCACCTCATGTCAATTGATGCGCGTTTTACCCGGCCCATCGCGAGGGTGCCGCACTCGAGTCGCATCCAGCCTTCGACCCAGCGGGGGTTGGTGCCGATCCGGCCCTGCCGCGCGAGTTCTTCTTCGATTGCCTTCTGGTACATGATGCTCTCCTTTGGCCCGGGCCGGCCTTGCGGCCGGCGCCAGGCGTGGGCTGGGTTTAGAAGTTGAAGTCGTGGTGGTGGTGGTGTCCGGCGCAGAGCGGGTGCCCTTGCTTGAGCGTGGATCCAGTCTCGATCCACCGGCCGTTCTTGCGCAGGGTGAAGACGGTCACCCGGGCGAGGTCGCTGGGCTTGATCTCCCAGCGCTGGGTGCCGCTGGTGTGTCCGCAGAATCCGCCGGGCGAGAAGACCAGGGCGTCGGGCTCGCCGGAGTTGGCACCGTTCAGCAGCCGGGCGTCGCCGTCCTGCATGGCGAGCTTGGTGCGCGTCTTGTTGATCTGGAAGACGTAGCCAGCGTGGCAGTCGCTGTAGCCGCTGCGGGTGACCGGGTCGCCAGCCTGGACCAGGTCGGCGAAGGAGTCGTGGACCTGGTGCTCCTTTGCGCGAAGCTGGTTGTGGGCGTCTTCCGCGTGCTCCGCCTCCTGCCGGCAGTGGTCCGCCAATCCAGCCCTGATGATGTTGCGGAAGGCAAGGTCGGCTTCCAGATACAGGCGCTTTGCTTCAGCCAGTTCCGCCAGCAGGGTCTGCAGCGGCGTGGCGTTCTGTGTGTCTGTGTTGTTCTGGGTGTTGGTCTTGGTCGTCATTGGTCTGTCTCCCTTTTTGTTGGGCATAACTACGCATCCGGACTTTGCGAAGTCAAGATAAAGATGAAAAAGAATCGGACCTTAGAAAACAAGTTATAGGTTGGCGCGAATAGCGAAAGGCCCCTTGCGGGGCCTAGTGATGCTTGGCGCGTGATGCTGGCTAGTTCTCGTTGTCCACCAGCTCGGTTTGCCAGGAGGGCAGGCTGACCATGAAGGCCATCCGGGCGGTCCCGTGCTGGTCGCAGGCGAAGCCTTTCACCCAGGTCGGCGTGACCTCGGTGGCGATGAACTCGACCAGGCGGCCGTCGGTGGAGAGGGTTGTCGAGGCGCAGCTGGCGCCGGAGAAGAGGTGCCGGCCCATGTTCCACTTGGCGGCCAGCCGGAAGCTCTCGGCGGTGAGGGCGCGCCGGCGTGCGACGAGGTCGGGCAGCCAGGGCTCGTCGCGCAGCATGGCCAGGGCGGCCGCGTCGTTTCCCAGACAGCGGGTCCGGGCCTCGTGGTAGGTCTTGGGCTCGGTAGCGGTTTGAGCGGTGGCGGTTTGGGTTTCCATGGGGTGCTCCCGTTTTGCAGTTGCTGGTGGTCAGGCGGTCGGGGTTTCGTCGCGGGCCATCTCGGCGTGGGCCGCGGCGTCCTGGATGGCATCCTTCAGGGCGTCGATCTGGGCCTGGATGTTGCCCATGTCGTGCCGGAAGCGCTAGTCGGCGCCAAGCTGTGCATGGGCCTGCTTCAGCGTGCTTTGCAGCGTCTCGGCCTGGGTGAGGGCGCGTCCCAGCAGGTAGAGGCCGGTGGCCAGGGGCGTGTTGGGCGTGGTCTTGGTGTTCATGGGGTGCTCCAGGGTTAGGCTGTGCGGGCGCGGCGTGGTTGGCGCGCGTGCGTTGTGGGGGCCGTGGCGTAGTTGCAGGCCTCAATCAGCGTGCTGTTGTAGTACGTGCATTCGGTGATGAGGAAGGCGCTGGGCGAGTCGGCATTGATGGTGGCGCTGCCGATTTTCCCTGGTGCCAGCTGGGCGCGGATCTGCTGCTCGATGGGCGATCCCCAGGTGGCGAATCCCCAGCGGCCGTTCTCGTACCTGTAGACCACGCCCAGGGCGCAGCTGCGGTAGTTGTAGAACATCCAGCAGGCGGCTTGTTCTTTTGAGTCGTGGTTGAGCATGGTGGTCTCCCTCGTGGTGAGGCCTGGGCGCGTGCGGGGCGCCCAGGCGCGTCCAGTGTTTAGCGGTCGCAGACGTTCCAGGCTGCCTTGTTGCCGTAGCCGAGCTGGCTGCCTTCGACCAGGTAGATGACCTCGGGCTTGGCTTCCGGGTCCTTGAGCGGGCCGTCCTCGTCCTCGTCGCCCATCTCTCGTCCCATGGCACGTTCGCGGGCGGCTTCGGTTTCCTCTTCGGCGATGTCGCTGGAGGATGCGACCCCGCAGATACTGTACTCGAAGGGCCAGTTGCTCTGGTTCATGAGTCTGACCTCGGCGTCCGGGTGGTCTTGGGCCAGTTCTTCCAGCTTGGCGATCAGGTCGGTGAGCAGCATGTCCGTGTCTCCTTGCCCTGGGGCCTGCGTTGTGCTTGCCCCCTCTTGTTGGGCATAACTACGCATCGGCACCTTGCGAAGTCAAGTTAAAGATGAGAAAGATTTGGACCGTTTGATAAGGCTAAAATGGTCAAAAGGATGGCTAGTCCAGTTAAAACGAGAAGCGCCCCTTTCGGGGGCGCTTGAGGCGGGAAGCGTTGGTGGTTACTTGCTGGCCCGGCCAAGTTCGAAGGCGGCGCGCAGGGCGTCCTTCAGCTGCAGCACGCCCACCTCGTGGAAGTCGAGCGCGTCCATCCGGCGTTCTTTGAGGGTCTCGATGCCCATGTGAATCCGGGCCAGCGCTTCCAGGTGGTCATCTTCAATCTCCAGGGGAGAGTCGTTTGCTGGGGCGGCCCAGAGCTTTGCAGCGGCGGGGAAGCCAATCCACTCGCCGTTCGCGCCAAGGCCGCGGTTGGCCATCTCGCCCTGGGCAAGCTGCGTCGTGTCGAGCTTGTCCGTCGCCATGAGCAGGAGGATCTGGGTTTTGAATCCCTGCATGAAAGCCGCGTCGTCTTCGCCCAGCATGTTGATCAGGTGTTTGCGCGTCATCTTCGTCATGAGTCTATCTCCTTGTTGGCGTTTGGTTTAGCGGAGTTCTTCGTATCCGGCGGCCAGCAGGCGCTCGCCCTCGGCCATGGTGACCACCCAGTATTCGCCGTTCTCGCCGTCCTCGTCGATGTCGCCCATGAAGAGGCGCGAGGCCTTGATCGTCCTTGCGGCGAAGGAGGCGGCAAGCGCCGGGTTGCGGAAGCGTGCCAGGGGGCGGGGCGTGTAGCCTTCGGCGTTCGGGGTGTTGGTCTTGGTCGCCATGGTGTCTCTCCCTTTGTGTTGGGCATAACTACGCATCGGCACCTTGCGAAGTCAAGTTAAAGATGAGAAAGTTTCGGACTATTTGGTAAGCCTAAAACACTCAAAGACATCCGATAGCCAAAAAACAAAAGAAAGCCCTGCAGAACAGGGCTTTGCGCTGGGGTTTACCGCTAGGACCCCAGCAGCGGACAGGGCATAAGCATCAATCCCGCCGGCTCTCGATGGCGGCCCGGAGTTCCTCGTCGGCCACGTGGGAGTAGATGGCCGTCGTCTTGGGGCTCTCGTGATCGAGGGCCACCTGGACGAGCCGCAGGTTGTTGGTCTTTCGGAGCAGGCTGGTGGCGAAGGTGTGCCGCAAGAGGTGCGGGTGGACGGGCCGGGTGATGCCGGCCAGCTCGGCCCATTGATTCAGCAGGCGCCGGATGTGCCGATCGCAAATGGCGCGTTCCTTCCAGGTCAGGAACAACGGCTCCTCTGCCGGCCGGCTGCCCACAATCCGTTTCAGCAGATCCCGCGTTTCCACGGGCACGAAGCGCGTCCGCTTCTTGTCGCCCTTGGCCACCAGCCGGATCATCTTCTCGTCCAGGTTCACGTCGCCCACGGTCATCCGGGCCACTTCAGCGACGCGGATGCCCGTGTCCAGCATCAGGCAGAAGAGGGCGCGGTCCCGGGCCTGGCACTTGAGGTCCGTCCGGGCCTTCAGCGTTTTGCGCAGGGCGGCTTCCTCGGCGTCACTCAGGTAGTCGGGCGCGGGGGTGTAGGCCCGCGGCTGGCGCATGGCGCCCAGCTCGGCGGCCAGGGGGTGCCCGGCCCAAGACAGGAATTGATTCACCACGGTCAGCGTTCGGCGTGCGGTATGACTTGACCTTCCCTCTCGGACGAGGTAGTGTGTAGCCTGCTGCAGGGTGAAGTCCTCAAGCAGGATCCCTTCCGCGTCCAGGTACTTGTCCAGGCGCTTGAGCTCGGAGAGGTAGGGCGTGAGGGTGTTGGGGGCGAGTCGCCGGGCTTTCAGGTGCTCCGCGAAGTCGGAGAAGCGGGGGTGCATGGGTCCTCCTTGTGTGTCGTTTCAGATGGCCGGGTGGGCATGGAGTGTCTGCCCGGCTCTCTCTCGGCCGTAAGTCTGCGTAGGAATGTCCGGGAAGTCAAGTCGGAACCTCTTGAGAAGCAAGGTGATGGCACTTCGTAAACCCCAGCCGGCCAAGCTCACCCAGGACGAGATCTCCTTCGCCCAGGTTCTGTTTGACCCCGTCGCCTTTGCGGCCGGCTTCCTCTCCCAGCTCGACGGCCCGGAGTCGGGCAAGCCCATGGCCCTCTGGCCCCACCAGGTGGAGGACGTGCGGGATCCGTCCCTCCAGATCGTCCACCAGGACGGTCGCGCGGTGGGCAAGACCGTGGACATCGTCGTGCAAGTTCTGCACTACGGCGTGACGGCCCGGAACGGGCGCATGCTGGTGACGGCGCCCAACGACGGCCATTGCAACAAGATCATCGAGGAGGTGGAGGCCCACCTGCAGAACAGCGAGTTCCTGATGGAGATGGTGGCCATTGACCACAATGGCCGGCATAAGATCACGCACAAGCCCTACTACCAGATGACCTGGAAGAACGGCACGATCATCTACGTCCGGCCCGCCGGCCCGACGGGCAAGAGCGTGCGCAGCCTGCACTGCGACAAGGTGCTGGTGGACGAGGCAGCCTGGTACCCGGAGCCCGCCTGGCGGGCGCTCAGGGGCGTGCTCAACCGCGGTGGCCAGATGCGCGCCTACTCCAATCCAAACGGCCTCAGGAATACGACGTACTTCAAGATCACGCAGCCGGCTAACGGCTGGAAGATCTACCACTGGCCCAGCTGGATCGTGCCCGGCCATTCTCAAGCTGAGACCGAGAGCTCCGCCAAGTTCTATGGCGGCAAGGACACGGCGGGCTTCCAGCACGAGGTGGCGGGCGAGCATGGCGCGCCGAGCTACGCAGCCTTCAACCTGCGCCAGTTCCGGGACTGCCAGCGCAAGCTGGAAAAGCTCTACCGCGTGGTCCGGATCGACGGCGAGGAGTTCAGCGCCATCCACTCGGTGGACGAGGCCTTCAGCCGGCTGGAGGGCGTGCTGGGATTGGACGGCGAGGCCCGCGGCACGTATTGGATGGGCGGCGACTTGGGCTACACCAACGACCCCAGCGAGCTGACGGTCTGGCAAGAGGATGAGCGCGGCCGCCTGCTGCCGGTCCTGCGCGTTCACAACGAGCGCATGCCCTACACCTACCAGGCGGCGATGATCGCCATCCTCGATGACCACTACGACTTCGCCGGCCTGGGCTTCGACGCCGGATCCAACGGCCTGGCCGTCGAGCACATCCTGACCACCGAGGACCGCTACGAGAGCCACCAGTTCGCCCATCGCCTGGAGACCTACGACTTCGGGGGCAGCCTGACCACGGGCTACGATCCGCAGGGGCGTCCGAAGGACCGGCGGATCAAGGAATACATGACCAGCCTGATCAACGGGCGCCTGGCTGCCAGGACCATTCTCTTCCCGGCCGGCGACGTGGACCTCGACTGGGAAGACCAGTTCTGCACGCATACGTACAGCCAGACCCACGCCGGCCGGCTGGTCTACAGCAAGGGCAACGACCACATCATTGACTCGACGCGGACGGCCGTGCTCCGGAAGGAGCGCGAGCTCCTGAAGCAGCTGGTGGATGACGGGATGAGCGAGGAGGCGGACTTTGTCATGCCCGTCTTGACGGAGCACGTGTTCGACTAGGAGGACCCCATGAAGCTGTTTGGATCCGGCACCCTTAAGCGTGGCCAGTCTGCGGACAGCGTGCTGGAGGTGGGCGAGGAGATGCAGACCCAGGCGGCGGCGCTGGATGCGTTCTCCAGCGAAACGGAGAGCGACGGCATCGCCAAGACCTGGCATGATCGCGGCGCCAAGGCCTGGGAGTACTACCAGCAGGAACCGATCATCAACAACTGCATCAACGCCTGGCGTACCCTGGCCATCGGCGAGGACTTCACCATCCTGGCGTCGAGCGAAGACTTGCAGAAGGACGTGGACGCCCTGAAGAAGCGGCTGAAGCTGAAGCGATGGCTGAAGGACGAGCTCCTGCAGCTCTTGACCAAGGGCGAGGCCGCGGCCTTCAAGGAGTACGGCGGCAAGGAGCAGGGCAAGACCGATGACGGCAAGCCCCTCTTCCAGGACTTCGCCCGCGTGAAGGTCCTGAACCCCTTGCTCCTGGAGACGACGGTGAAGGACGGCGAGCTGACCCAGGTGCGGTCCTTCACCCTGACGGACTCGGGGCAGGCGGCCGACCATCAGCCCGTGGCCCTGGAGCAGTTCCGGCGCTGGCTATGGGATGCCCCAGACTTCGCCGACCACGGCACCAGCATGGTGCTGCCGGCCTTCGAGTCCATCGAGCTGCTCCGGGACTACCGGCGCGCCGAGCGCGCCATCGCCAAGCGCTGGGCCATGCCTGTCCGGCTGATCAAGGTGGGCGGCCAGTTCGGCAAGACGGTGGTGATGCCCAAGGCCTCGATGCTGAAGGACATCAAGAAGCTCTTCGACTCGATGAACGCCCGCCAGGGCGCGGTGGTGCCGTTCTACGTGACCATCGACACCTACGGCGCCGAGGGCGAGACGCTGAAGACCGAGGAGAAGGTGAAGGAGTCCAAGAGCGACATCATCGTCGCCATGGGATTTACGCGCGCCTTGGTTTCGGGCGACGGGGCCAACTTCTCAACCGCCAGCCTGGGCTTCGCCAAGATCCAGCTCATGCTCTCGGATCTGCGTGACATCGCGCGCGAGATGCTGCAATGGGTGCTGGACGACTGGCTGGCCATGCGCGGCACAGAGGGCGAGAGCCTGCACATCGCCTTCCCGGAGATCGACCTGTCCGCCGGCGCCGACCAGCGCAAGGTGCTGGTGGACCTCTACGATCGCGGCCTGATCAGCGTGCGCAGCCTGCAGGCGATGATGGGCCTCTCGCCCGACATCGAGCAGGCGCAGTCGGCGCGGGAGTCCAAGCGCGTGATCGCGCCCCTGGCCCCTGGTGACATCGTCGGCCTGGCCCAGCAGGAGATGCTCACCCACGACCAGGTCTTCTACCTGCTGAACCTGGCCGAGCGATTGAAGGGCGCGCCGGAAGCGAAGCCCGCGGAGGGCGCGCCGGCCGCCCAGCCGGGGGACGTGGCGGGCCTGTACGACCAGATGGACCAGATCCTCCTGCAGCGGGCCCGGGTGGTGGCCCTGGAACGCGCTGCCCAGCTTGATGCTGAAGACGCCGCGGCGGCCTGATGCATGCATCCGCCTGCACCTGTGGCCGGCCGCGTTTCCCGCTGCCGGTGGGTGACCTCCTCCTGCAGGCGGAGGCGCTTCTGCTTGTCCAGGGCAGCCGGGCGCTGACGGCCTTTGCCCTCTCCCAGAAGCAGGCCATCGAGACCGCCACGGCCGAGAGCCTGGCCAAGGTCGGCGCGTATTCCGATGACCTCCTCAAGGCCAGCCTGTCGCACCTTGATACGGCGGCCAAGTCTGTCAAAGCCGAGATCCTGGCGCTGGGCGACCTCACGCAGTTCGCGCCCGATCGGCAGGGTGGGAAGCTCGTCCAGCTCTCCCGGCTGAAGGCCATGGAGAAGAACCTGGCCGTGGCCGGCGCCAAGCTCAAGCAGGACCTGACCCTCGCCTATCAGGGCATGACCGGGGACATGGCCAAGACCGGCATCGAGGGCACGCTGGCCAAACTCGGTGCCCTGAAGGTGGGCGGCTACCAGGCCTTGGGCCAGGCCGGCCGCGAGGCCCTGGCGGACGGGGCCTTCTCTCTCTTTCCGGCAAACGCCTTCGACTTCCTCTCTGGCTACCAGGTGCAGCTTCTGGGCAAGCTCTCGGACGATCTGGTGGGGGGCATCAAGAGCGCTGTGCAGGTGGGCCTGGCGCAGGGCGAGGGGCCGGCCAAGATTGCCCGTCGCATCGGCGGCATCGTGAAGGATCCGGCGGAGTTTCGCGCAGCGGGCAAGACGGTCTTCAAGACCGTGCAGCAGCGCGCCGAGCTGATTGCGCGAAGCGAAACCATGCGCGCCTACAACCAGGGCGCGGTGAAGTTTGAGCAGAAGATCGGTGTCACCAAGGTGATCTGGCTGACCGCCGGCGACGAGCGCATGTGCCCCGACTGCGAGCCCCTGGACGGCAAGGAATACTCACTTGTCGATCTTCCAAGCCAGCCCCTGCATCCCGCTTGCCGCTGCACGCACGTGCCTGGGGCTTTGGACCTTTCCGGCATCACGGACCTGGGGACCCTTGAGACCAAGATCGCCGGCGATGCCCTGGGGCAGGGGGTGGTCCAGGAGGCGCTGAAGAGTGGCGACTACGGGAAGCTCACCAGTGCCCAGCTGCGCGAGGTGGCCAAAGAGAAGGGCGTGTCCGTGGCCCGCACGAAGGCGGATCGGATCGTTTTCCTATCCGAGATGACGGGCCAGAGTGAGGAGTGGCTGGCCGGCCACACCATGAACGAGTTGGATGTTTGGTTCAAGAAGTACAAGATCGGCGCCTTGAAGACGAAGGACGAGCTGCTGGCGGCCATCTACAAGGCGGATCATGCCACGGACGCGGGAAAGCTGGCGGCGCTGAAACAGGCAGAGGACGCAGCGAAGGCGGCCAAGAAGGCTGCGGATGAAGCCGCTGCAAAACTGGTGAAGGCCAACCAGGCCGTGGCGGATTTCCATTCGGGGCTGGCCCAGTTGAAGGCACTGGAATCGGACCCGGCCCAGTTCGAAGCCTTCCACGTCCAGATGGACAAGCTCCTGGCTCAGGTCCACGGAAACTTGGATCTGCTGGGTCCGCAGCAGGCGGCGGACCTGGGCGGCTACCTGTCGAAGGCTCAAGACGTCTTCGCGTTCAAGGTGGAGCTCAATAGCCAGGCGGTGCTGCGTGATGTCTTGAAGGCTGCGAAGGTCAAGAACTTCCAGTGGTTCACGAAGGCCGAGTCCGTCACGTACCTGACCCAGAAGCCCCTGCAGCCGAAGATCGCCGAGCAGGTGGCGGCCAAGGTGGTGGCGGCCAAGGACGCAGCGAAGCTCAAGAAGGTTACGCCGTCCGCGGCGCCTGTCCCGCCCACAGCGCCTACCCCGAAGCACGTGGCCCCGACACACGCCCCTGCCCCAAAGCCAGCCCCTGCGCCCGCCCCTGCGGCAAGCCCGGCCGTCCAGGCGCGCAGCGCGGACGAGGCCTGGGCTGAGTTGAAGGCCCAGAACCCGTTCACCTTCGAGAAGGACGCCAGCGAGCTGGGCGGCGCGCACACCAAGTACTTCTATCGTGATCAGGCTGGCGATCGTTGGCTGTTCAAGCCGATCTCTGAGGAGTTCCGGGCCTGGGGTGACGAGGTGGCCTACCGCCTGGCGCGCGAGGTGGATCCGGACACGGTCGAGGTCCGCTTCATCGAGCTGAAGGACATGCACGGCCGGACGCGCGCCGGGTCGATCCAGAAGATGAAGACGGGACTGAGGAAGCCCAGCAGCTACGCGGACATCGACTTGGCAACGCTGGAGCAAGCGGAGCTGGCCCAGCTGCAGCGCGAGCACGTTGTGGATTGGCTGATCTCCAATCACGACGGCCACGTTGGGCAGTACCTGCGTGCCCAGGACGGCCACGTTTTTGGAATCGACAAGGGGCAGCTCTACAAGTTTCTGGGCAAGGACAAGCTCTCCCTCGATTACTACCCGAACAAGCCCTTCAACGCGGGCGAGCCCATTTACAACACCCTGATGCAGGCCTACCGTGACGGGAAGGTGAAGCTGGACTTGCGCGAGACCGGGCGGTGGATCCGCAAGGCGCAGGGGATCTCGGACGCGGCCTACCGCGAGATGCTCTTGCCCTACGCCGGACGGCGCTTCGCTGGGAAATCTGGTGCCCTGGAGGACTTCCTTCGGGAGGCCATCGCCAGAAAGAACAACCTGCAGGCGGACTTCGAGAAGTTCTACAGCCAGATTGAAACGGCGCGAACGGGCAAGAAGGTGGTCTTCCGGTTTGGGGAAGTCCCGTCGGCGCCCGCGGCGACACCGGGTGCAGAGGCAGGGGGCGCGTGGGCGCATGGAAGTCGAATTGACCTGAAGCAGGAAGTGGTGGCCATCCGGGAGTCAGGCTGGCAAGGGCGATCGCTGCCCGTGGACAAGGGCGACATCGAGGACCAGAACGTTCTCGTCCGCCAGGTCCTGGGCGCTGACGGCGAGAAGCAGACCATCCTGCAGTTCAAGCTACGCTTGGCGGCCGATAAGCGCCTTGTGAAACTCCTGAAGGTGAATATCGTCGGTGAGGTCCCGAAGGCACTGGTGGTGAAGGACGAATTCTGGGACACCATCCTGGCAGCAGTTAAGACGGCCAACTCGCACGCGAGCGACCTGGGCTTCAATACGTCGACACTGCGCGCAGCGGAGGACCTGCGACCTGTTCTCACGCGGCTGGCGAATGGGAGCAAGCTCATCGAGCGCGCCATGGCCCAGCAGTACCTGAAGACCCTGGACGAGATCTCGCACGCCGTGGAGGCCTCCATGGGCGGCACGGCGACGAAGCTTCCGGTAGTGAAGCCCTACGCGCCTTCGGCTGTGGAGTTGAAGGCCCTGCAGAAGGGTGTCGTGGACCCCGTGAAGGGGAAAGGCCTGCACGTGAAGACCAGCGAGCGGTGGACTGAGGATCGCATGATCGCGCGGGGGCGTGAGCTGGCGGTCGAGACCGAGCGAGTGCCCCTCTCACAGTTTTACTCAAGCCTCAATGACAAGCTGGTGGAGTATCACGTCGACCTGGGCGATGGCGTGGAGGCCGTCTACAAGCCCTTCCAGGGGACGGGCAGGTCGAGTGGCAAGAGCTTTGCCATGCAGGGGCGCATGTCGGTCAAGGTGCGCGAGGGGGTGTCGGAGAGCGCGGTTGCCAGGGCCATGGAGAAACTTAAGGCCTTGGGTTTGGACACGGCTCCTGCCACGGCCCTGGATGAGGAACTCATGTACCTGCAGAAGGTCGCCTACGCTGCCAAGATCGACGACAGCCCGGCCTTCCTGGCCGCGGCGGAAGAAGCCAGGAAGGCTACCACCGAGTCGGCCGTGCGCATCTGGCGCGAGGCCTGGAGCCGGCACTTGGGCGTGCAGGACGTGACCAAATTGCCGGATTACAATCCGGCCGGGGTCTATCAGGCGTCGACGACGGGCGGTCAAGCCGGTGCCGGCATGCGCGTGCAGTACCGTTTCGATGTGTCAAAAGAGACGCTGGCCAAGGAAATGGAAGGCTACGTGCTCATGCACGGCATGACGAAGGGCTCCGTGGAGGACTTCCTGGAGGCCGTGCTGCCGACCAACCGCTCCTTCATCCCGACCGCCGATCGCTTCAGCACGGGCGTGCCCATCGGTGGCATGAGTCCGGGCCAGGACATGAACACGGGCGGGGCGAGCTACTTCTTCACGCGCATCAAACACGCCACGGACAGCCAAGCTAACTCAATACGTTTTAAGGTCGACCTTCTACGTCGTGCCGATGTTATTAGCTATAACACAGACCATTACGGCAATGTGGTGGGGGACTTCGTGCGGAAGAACCGCATCACGAACCTCGATACGCTGAAACAGGTGGCTCGTTACACCGGCAACGAGACCATCATCAAGGGGGCGGTGCCCTTGCTGGAGGACATGGACTCCATTTTGGTGGGAGACAACGGCATCAAGGCAAGAGTCGTCGCCGTCTTTAAGAAACATGGCATCACCGTCTTGCCGGATGGCCGGCGGGTCGAGGACGTTGTGAAGGTGCTCTACCAGTGAGGGAGCAGATGAGCATCCAAGAACCGGAGCGATTGGCCTTCCAGGCTTATTGCGATTCCCTGATGGCGGGGTATGGCGCCACGGTGGTGGTGTATTTTGATGAAGGGGTGGACCGTATTGATCTCCCGGCCGCAGGCATACGCGTGCTGGAGGCCTCGCCCCTTTTCGATCGTCACACAGGCGAGGTGCGCTCTTGGCGCTACACCATTCTCTTTGCTGAGATGAGCGTGTTGGACATGCTCAATGCCGGGCATCCCGTGCATGTCTTTCGAGGCGAGGTGACCGAGCGTCTGCGGCAGTCCTGCTGGCTGCGCGAAGTGGACGGCGACAAGCGCTTCCTGCTGTGCACGAATGATCCGCACAGCTTGGACGAGCGGCAGGAGGCGACCTACAGGGCCTGGGATGCCGCGGTGAAGGACCTGGGTGGTGATGAGGCCCTCAAGGCGCTGCTGGACCAGCAAGCGGCCGAGTGGGCGGAAAACCTGCGGTCGACAGGGGAGATGAGCCGATGAAGGTCATCTGGTTTTACGTGTTCGAGTTCGACCCGGACTCCACGCGCAAGCAGCCCATTGGGGCGTGGATCACTCAGGACGGTAGTCTGGATTATGTGTTTGACCCCGCTTTCCCCGAGGACGAGAAGAAGCCATCCGACCTCATCAACGTCATGATGGAGCAGGGGCAGAAGCTGTTGTCCCGAGAGGCTTTCGAATATTGGCAGGGGAACCTGGGTTACTTCAGGTCCGCAAGCGAAATCCATGAAGAGGATGTTGACGATTACGTAGCCTTTTTCCGCCGAATGGAAGCGGCAGTCACAAATAAATAGTCCTACCCCACCTTTTTCTGCTCGCCCGTCTTGACCTATCCTCTCGGACGAGGCATCGTATCCCGTGACCATCATAAGTCGCGGGATTGCCATGCATTTCCTGACCGTCGAAGCTGCCCTCTTCCCCGAGCTTGTCGCCCATGGCGCTGGCGCGCCCACCCATGGCGTCCAGTACATCGGGAACAAGCGCAAGCTGCTGGGTTGGATCCGTGAGCAGATCCCCGAGGGCGTGAAAACCGTCGTGGACGCCTTCGCCGGCGGCGGCAGCGTCAGCTACATGCTGAAGCGCGAGGGCTTTTCCGTCCACTCCAACGACAGCCTCCATTGGCCCCATCACATCGCCCGGGCCATCCTCGTCAACCAGACCGAGCAGGTGACGGACGAGGAGATCGAGGCCCTGTGCCTGCCCAATCCGAAGGCCGGCACTTTTGTCCGGGACCACTACAAGGACAAGTTCTGGAAGCCCGAGATCCACGGCGTCATCGATGAGGTCCGCGAGAACATCGACGCCTTGAAGGGCTTCAAGAAGGACCTGGCCCTGGCTGCCCTGGGGGCCACCATGCTCTCGGCGCGCGGCTGGTTCCCGCAGTTCACCACCAGCAAGGTCAGCGAGGACGGCTACAGCCCTGAGCAGTTCCACAAGCGCCTGGGCGAGGTCATCCGACGCCTCAATTCCATGGTGCTGGACGGACCCGCCTGCACGGCGCAGCGCCTGGACGTGCGCGAGTTCCTGCCCAAGGTGAAGGCTGACCTGGCCTACTTCGATCCGCCCTACGTGACCGAGTTCAGCGCTGCCAATTACAGCGCCAATTACCACGCCGTGGATGCGGTGATGGTGAAGGGCGAGGGCCGCACGCCCAACGCCGACAGCGTCACGCGCATGGAAAAGACCCAGGGCGACCTGACCAAGGCCAACATCGCGGCCTTCTTCGGCGAGGTCTTTGCCGCGGCCGAGCACATCCCGGACTGGATCCTTTCCTACCGCGACCACAGCTACCCCAGCGAAGCCGAGCTGCAAGAGGTCTTCGAGAAGGCCGGGCGCGAGTTCCGGCTGGAGACGAAGGACTTCTCCTACGGCAGCCTGGCCGGCAAGAACCGGGACCAGGACCCGGCCAAAGCCAAGGAGTACCTGTTCGTGGGGACGGCGAAGAAGGACGAAGCGGCCAAGCCGGACAAAACCAGCGTGCCCAAGGAGGACGACGTGAAGGACAAGACCCCGGTGGATGCCGCAGCCATTGCGGCCATGCAAGCTGCAGCGGCGGACAAGAGCCGGATGACGGCACGCCTGGACGTCGGCCGGCTGGTGGCCGTGGCGGAAGCGAAGCCCGAGGGCGGCGAGGACCACGAGATCGCCTTCGTCCTGTGCCACGCCGGCACCAACAAGAACGCCGACCACTTCACGGTGGAGGAGCTGAAAAAGGCCGCACCCACGGCCGCCGGCGTGAAGATCGACCTGAAGCACGGCCAGAAGGCCCAGGACATCGTGGGCAAGACGGAGAGCGCGGCCTTCGAGGAGGCGGAAGGCGGTCGGGTGGTGTGCGCGGGCAAGCTCTTCACGGGCTCCGATGAGCTGGCGGCCAAGGCCCGAAAGCTCATCCACGAGGAGCTGATCACCAAGGTCTCGATGGAGTGCTCCTACGTCAAGGGCGAGTGCTCGATTTGCGGCCACACCCACACCACGGCGGCGGATCGCTGTGAGCACCTGAAGAAGCAGAAGGGCCAGAAGGTCGAGGGCAAGGACTGCTTCGAGATCCTGCGCGAGGTGACCTTCACGGGCGCGGGGCTTTTGGAGGGCAATGAGCCCGCCGACCCCAAGGCCGACATCACGTCCATGGCCAGTGAGCCGGATGGACGCATGCGCGCCTCGTCCTTCGGCGGCGAGGTGCCTGGGCGGGCGGAAGCCCAGTCCGAGACCGTCAAGCAGGTCCTGGTCCAGCAGGAGATCCGCGAGGACATGTGGCGGACGCAGGACGCCTTCCACTCGGTTGTCAACACCCTGGTTGCCCAGTTCGCGGCCGAGGCCGCCACGCTGGAGGAGACCAGCACGAAGATCCGCCAGGCCGCCAGCGACACGGCGGATCGCGTGATCCAGATCCTGACCACCATCAGCAAGGAGACGGGCAGCATGGAACAGTCCAAGGAACAGGCGGCCTCCCAGAAAGCCCTGAAGGACATGACCCCGGAGGAGCTTCTGAAGCACGCCGAGGAATTGGCGGCCCAGAACACGGACCTGGCGGGCAAGGTCCAGGCGGCCGAGGACGAGAAGGCCAAGACCGAGGCCACGAAGGCGGCCGAGGCCCTGGTGGTCCTGATGGAGAAGAAGGGCCAGACCTTTGCCGACGACGCCGCGCGCCAGGCCGAGATCGAGCGCCTGGCCGGCTTGTCCGACGAGGCGCGCAAGGCGATCGCGGACACGCTGAGCCAGCTGCCCGACAAGGAGGCCGCGCCCAGCGAGGACGCCTCCAACACCCAAGCGGTAATGGCGGCGGGCACGGGCGCCCTGCGCGCCAACGCGAGTGCGACGCCTCCGACGGAGGGCGACCCCGAGCCCAAGGACCTGAAGACCAAGCTCCAGGTGGGCTTCAATGCCGCCTACGAGGAGCGCGTGTCCCGCGAGCGTGGCGAGCCCACCAGCGGCGGGGCCGAGTAAGCATCACCCCGACCCGGTGATGCCGGGGCGGCATGTTCAACAGTCAGAAGGAGCAGATCATGTACAACAACTCTCACCCCGGCATCGAGTACGGCGACGGTGTCTTGAAGGGGCCGGGCACGCCGGGCGTGGTCGTGAAGAGCGTCGAGAGCAACGTGTTCAGTTTGCCCACGGCCACGGGCGACAAGATCGTGGGCGTGCTCAAGCGGACCGACAAGAACTGTGCCGCCCAGGCCGCCGGCGACACGACCCCTTGCGTCGTGGACACGGGGGCCTTCGTCTTCCAGACGGACCAGTTCACCGGCTCGCCGGCCTACGGGAACAACCTGACCTTCGACGCCACCACGGGCAAGCTGAAGGTGGCCACGACGGGGCTGCAAATCGTGGGGCGCGTGCTGTCCGTGGACGGGACCGAGATCACCGTCCTGTGGACCAATCACGGCCTGGTGGTCTAACCGCCCGGGGCGTGACTGCTACCAGGCATCAAGCAAGGAGATTGCACGTGAAGACGAACAGCACGAAGGATCCGCAGTTCATGGAGACCATGGCGGCCTTGATGGCCGAGTCGCTGCGGACGGAGAATGGCCTCTACGCCCTGGCCGAGGCCGTGGCGCCGGTGATCAAGCTCGACATCGAGCGCCGGAACATCGTGCCCCTGGTCCTGACCGAGCACACGCTCAAGGCCGGGCAGGAGGCCAAGTACCAGAAGCGCGCCGCCCTGCGCGCCTTCTACGTCGGCGTGGGCGGCCAGGCTCATCGCCAGGAGGTGAACGCGGACACGGAAGTGACCTTCCCCATCTTCCGCATCCACGCCAACCCCGAGGTCGATGTCAGCGACCTGGCCAACGGCAACATCGGCGCCATCACCGACATGCAGACCGATGCGGCCAACGCGATCCGCACCAAGCTGAACGTCAAGGTCGTGGACCTCTTGTCGGCCGCGGCCGCCACGCTGCCCTCGACCAACGTGGTCACGATCTCCGGTGGCAAGCTGACCGACACGGGCCTCTACACGGCCATCGGCAAGATCAACGACCTGGAGCTGACGCCTCGGTTCATCCTGATCCGCGGCAGCCGCATCATCGACCTGAAGGACTTCGGCCTGGACAACGAGTCCCGGCGCGAGTTCGTGGAGAAGGGCATCCTCAACCGCCTGCAGGGCGCGGGGCTGATCAACAGCGCGTCCATGAAGACGGACGAGGTGATCCTCCTGCCGGACATGGAGGTGGGCAAGTACGCCATCCGCACGGCCCTGCGCGTGGATCCCGAGAAGAAGGGCTTCAAGGTGGGCTTCCTGACCTGGCAGGAGTGCGCGATGGGCATCACGCGCCCCGACCTGGTCTTCAAGGTCGTCATCACGGCCTAGGCAGCCGACTCGCAGGAACGACATGGCCGGCCGGGGACTTGCCCGGCCGGCACTCTCCCCAGGACAGGAGGACGCATGTTTCAGGTAAAAGCCAAGACCACGACGGTGGTGATCGGCGACTGGGTGTTCCAGGTGAACGCGCCGACCCTCATTCGTGGCGAGCTGCCGGAGCTGGTGGGCAAGCACGAGCACCTGCTGGAGATCATCGAGCTCGACGAGGAGCTGCTTGCCCAGGTCGCCAACCCGGCGGGCGGCGGGCTCACGGCGGACGGCATCGACCACACGGGCGAGGATGCCAGCACCGCGGACGGCGACGTGGACAAGGACACAAGCGGCGAAGATCCCCTTGCGGACCCGTCGGCCGGCACGACCGACCCTGACCCCGACCCCGTCGTGGGCGAGGATGATGGCGGCGCCGCGCCGGATCCCTTCGCGGATGCGGATGAGCTTCTGGTGCCCGCGCCGGCCCCGCCGGTGGCCCCGCCCAAGTCCCAGACCCGGACCTCGCGCGGTGGGCGGCGGTAGCTGACCCATGGCCACCACGATCACCACCCTCATCCAGGTTCTGCGCGGCGAGCTGGTCGCGGCCGACGAGGCCGATCTGACGACCGAGCAGCTGCGCAATGCCCTGAAAAGGGGAGTGGCGGCCATGAACCGCGACTTCGAGCGGTCTTACCTGGTGGAGGCGGACCAGGAGACGATCACGCCGGAGCTGACGGACCTGGACATGGAGCTCTTGCTCCTGGCGTCCACGCCCACCTGCTGCCGGATCGAGATCGCCAAGGCGTCCCGGCGCCCGAGTTTCAAGGCAGGTGCCATTGAGATCGATGCCTCGCGTGCGGTTGGCGCCTGGCGCGAGCTGCTCAGCCACGCCCAGGGCGAATACCAGCGGCTGGTGGATCTCAGCGAGGGCGATCGCCTGGCGGCCCTGCAATCCCTGCTCTTTGAGCGCGGATCCGTCATCGAAACGGATGCCGCATGAGCTATTTGACGGCATCCGAGGCGGCCCTGGCCCTGCGGGATGTGGCGGACATGCTTGTCTCGACAGGCGACGTCATCCAGCTCCTGGGGCGCCAGGCTCCCACGTCCACGGGCTTTGCGGGAGACCCAGGCGAGAGCTTTGGGTCTCCCGTCGCCGTCCCGGCCGTCGTGACGGCCAAGGCCCCGGAGGATCTTTTGCAGGTGGGGCACGAGCTCTTGGTGATCGTGGGGGCGACGACGGTGGTGGCCGAGGGCGACGAGTTCACGCACGGTGGGCATCGCTACCGCGTGGTGGATATCGTGCCCAGAGACCTTTTCGGCACGGTGACGCATCTGGAGCTGTCCACCAAGCAGCTGCACGGAGGCGTCTAATGCTGGACGGCGTGACCATGCTGCTGGACAAGAAGGCCCTGGGCAAGACCCAGAAGCTGCTGAAGGCCTTTCCCGGCGTCCTGGCCAAGAGCCTGGCCCTGGCCATCCTGCAGATCGCGCAGGTCGTGCAGGCCCAGGCCAAGACGAGCCTGCGCGATGAGGGCGCCATCGATCTGGGGGCGCTGCGGGCCTCGATCCACATCGTCGTGGTGAGTCCCCTGACCGTCCTCGTGGGAACGCCCAGCGAGTACGCCGCGCCCGTGGAGTTCGGAACGGTGGGGCACTTCGTCAAGGTGGACAACATCCCGGGCCTGCGGGAGTGGCTGGTGAGGCATCGGATCCCGCAGGGCGAGACGCGGACCTATTTCTACGTGCATCCCAAACCCAAACCCTTCATGCAGCCGGCCTGGTTGATGGGCGTGGCCATGGCGCCGACAACCGTCGAGCATGCGGTGGAGCTGGCGTTCGCAGCCGTTGGGAAATACCTGGCATGATCGTTGAGCGCGCCTTCGCCCAGCACCTGGTCAGCCTTTATCCCGGGCTGCATGCGTTCAAGGACGACTTGGCGTGGACGCAAGCCGGCGAGAGCTGGCCCTGTGTGCTGGTCACCAAGACGGCCGAGCGTCTGGACGGGAAGGGCACGGGGCGCTACGACCTGCGCTGGTGGGACGAGGACGCGGGCGAGTGGGTCTACGAGAAACACTGGAACCGTCGCCTGTCCCTGCGCCTGACCGTGCGCAGCGCGGCGCTGGGGACAAAGAGCGGCGCGACCCTCGTGGACGAGGTGGCCGAGGCGATCCGGGCCCTGCTGCGCCGGCACGCCACGGGCCTGGCCCTTGACCTGACGGACACGGATTCGGGCGCAGGCGTTCACCTGGAGCGCGTGCGCGGACTGGGCGAGAGCGACCAGAGTCCGCAGATTTCCAGCGCGCCCTTCGAGGCCCAGCGGACCGTGGATGTGGAGCTTTGGGCGCGGGTGGTGGACGAGGTCCAGCGCGCGCCGGTCATGGAGTCGATTTCGCAGACCATCGAACTGAACTAGGGAGCCTAAGCATGCCAAAGGACAATAAGCCTCCGGACGAAGTCGGTCCGCCGAAAGAGCTGGCGGAGAATAGGCTGCAACGCGCGGCGACGGTGGTGAAACGACTGAAGGTTCCTGCGCCAATAGCTGCAGGCGTGCTGGTAGAGCATGGGCTGACCCGGACGGCCCTCGTGGATCCGGCGGACTTCGAGGCCAAGGTGACCGCCTGGTTGGCGGCCCCGGCCGGCAGCAAGTAAGGGGGCATCGTGGGCAAGATCATCAAGGACGTCTACACCGAGTACTTCTCGGGCAGAGCCGGTCTCAGCCAGAAGCCGACGGCCGTCGAGCTCGTGGCCGGCGCGGCGGGGGGCGGCGACAAGCTGACCCGGTACATCATCAGCGACAAGCGCAGCGCCCTGGACTTACTGAAGAGTGGGCCCCTGCTGCAAGCCATCCTGGAGCGCCTGGACGCGGGCTCCACGGTCATCTACGCCTTGCGCCTGGCGGGCAGCGCCATGGCCACGGCGACCATGACCATTCCTGGTGCGACGGGCACGGCATTCACCATCGATGGGTATTACCCGGGTGCGTGGTGGAACGCCGTGGAGATCTCGATCACAGCCGATGCGGGCAACCGCACGGTGGAGATCGTCGATCCTGAGACGGACGCCGTCTACAGCTTCACGGGCACAACCAACGTGGCGCTGGTGGCGGCCATCAACGCCGGGCAGGGCATCGTGAAGGCGACCATCGGCGCTGGCGCCCTGGTGGCGGCCAAGGTTGCGGCCCCGCTGGCGGGCGGCAACGACGGCCTCACACTGGCGAATGGCGATGTCACGGCGGGCATCACGGCCAGCGAGGATTACACGGACGTCAACTGGGTCCACTTCGTGGGCGCCGACAGCCTGACGCTCTGGGCGGCCATCCTCACCAGCTGCAACACCATGGTGACGAGCAATCTGGGCGAGCGCTTCGCCCTCCTGGACGTGCCGCGCATGACGGTGGCCGATCCGCTGCGGCCCACGGCGGGCGAGACGTCGACCTACCTCTCCACCGTCCAGGCCCTGATCGCCACAGTGGCGGACCAGAATGCTGTGATCCCGGTGGGCGAGGCCCGCTACACGGACATGGCCGGGACCGTCTACTGGAACCGCATCACCTCGACGGTCTCGGGCAGGATCGCGGCGCTGAAGGTCCAGGAGAGCCTCTTGGCCAAGTCGGCGCCCAATGTCTCCAAGCTCTGTCCGGAGTGGAACGTCGGCCAGCAGACGCTGCTGGTGACCGAGCACCTGGTCCACATGCGCAATGAGCCCGGCCTGGGGCTGATCTTCGGCTGCAGCGACACGCGCTGTCCGGAGGGCAGTGCCTACAACCGCATCGAGAAGGTGCGGGCGACCTACGCCGCGGGCAAGGCCTGCCGCCTGGCGGCGCTGCCGCACCTGGGCAAGCCCAACGACTCGGCGGGCGAGGGCCTGCTCCTGATGGAGACCGACATGCGTCAGCCCCTGGCCCTGATGACGCAGAAGGGCGAGATCGACAGCTACGAGCTGCAGCTGACGTCCACGGACGAGATGCGGGTCCTGGGCGAGGCCGAGGCCCGCATCAGCATCAACAGCATGAAGGCCTTCGAGATCATCCTGGAGAAGGTCTACCTGGACTAGCCGCCGGCAACGTCCACAACTGTGAAGGAGAAGCGCCATGACGGCCACGCCGGGTTTCGCGGACGGCATCGCGGGCAACAGCGTCAAGATGCTCATCAATGGCATGCCCGTCTTCGGGCTTGTCAATTTCAACTGGAAGATCGCTTCCGACAAGAAGCCCGTCTTCGGCGCGGGCTTCAAGGGCGCCCACGGCGTCGTCAGAAGCAACCACACGACCTACGAGATCGACTTCGAGATCACGGAGCTGCTGATCTCCCTTGTGGAGCTCAGGACCGTCATGGCGCTGGGCAGCCTGGCGGCCGGCGAGCTCTACCTGAACCCCACCGACTGTCGGAACGCCGTCATCGTGCTCTTCTACCCGGGTTTGAACAGCGTGCTGTCCAAGACCTTCACGGGCGTGGAGATCACGAACGCGGACGGCGGCATCTCCGACAGCGAGGACGCGGAGGCGATCAGCGTCAAGTGCTCGGGCTTCGCCACGGGCATGCTCGGCTTCTAGCATCTGTCCGGGGACGGTGGCGCTTCCGGCCATTGGGCACGGCGTCACCCTCCCCTGCTTCACCCAATCCCTCAATCCCCGGAGGACCCTTGGACCCGAACCCCATCACGCCCGAGCTCATCAAAGAGCTCAAGACCAAGTACCCCAAGCAGAGCCTGTTCCAGCTGGAACTGCCGGATGGCCGTGGCTTCATCGTGCGCGGCTCCAGCTGGGACGAGTTCAGCCGCCTGGCCAAGAGCGCGAAAGGCAATGAACAGCGCCTGGCGCTGGACATCGTGCGGACCTTCGTGGTGGCGCCGACCATCGATGCCCAGGAGCTGGAATACAACCAGGGCGGCGCCTGGGAGCCGGGCCTGATCGCTGCCTTGTCCGAGAAGATCCAGGAGGTCCTGGGCTACTCGAAGGAGATCACGGTAAAAAAGCTCTGAGGGCGGCACGCGCGGACCTGGAGGGGGCCTGGTACCTCCAGGCGCGCGCGGTGATCGCCCATCGGTTCCCGGCCTACACGTTCGAGCTCCTGGACGACCTGCCCTTTGAACGCGTGTTCGATCTGGCGGCCGCGGCCGAGTGGCTGGGGGACGAGGAGCGCAAGGCCAATCAGGGATCCCGCCGGTCCCGCGCCCGCAAACGATAGGAGTGCTTAGGCGATGCTGAGCGGCTTCACCAGCGCCATCACGATCAGCGTCTTCGGCACGTCCAATCTGTCGGCCTTCACGGCAGCGTCCAAACGCCTGAACAAATTCGCGGGCAACTTCGAGAAGGCCAGCGAACGCGTGCGGAAGGCCGGCCTGAAGACCATGCTGGTGGGCGCGGGCATCGCGGCCAGCCTGGCCATGCCCATCCTGCAGTTCGGGAAGTTCGCCACGCAGGTGGAGCGCACGGGCGGCATCGCCGAGGCGACGGCCCAGCAGGTGAAGGCCATCGGCGACACGGCCATGTATCTGGGCGCGAAGTCGAGCTTCACGGCCCAGCAGGTGGCCGAGGGGCAGGAGTCCCTGGCCTCCATGGGCCTGACGGCGGACCAGGTGAGCCTCAAGACCGGCATCATGGCGGACACGATCGCCTTCGCCACGGGCCAGCAGGTGGAGATGGCCGACGCCGGCGCCATGCTGGTGGGCACGCTCAACGCCTACCAGAAGCCCATGAGCGACGCGACGCGCGTGGGCGATCTGTTCACGGCCGCCATGAACAAGTCCAACCTCAAATTCGGGGACATGCAGGAGTCGGTGACCAACACGGCCTCGACCATGTCCTCCTTCGGCCAATCCATCGAGACCAACCTGGCCCTGTTGGGCGTCCTGTCCAACAGAAACGAGATCGGCGCCCGCGCCGGCACGCGCCTGGCCATGACCATGACCAAGGTCTACACGCAGGGCGACAAGGTGAACAAGGTCCTGGGCGTGAACCCTTACGACAAGGTCACGGGCAAGACGCGGGACTTCATCGAGGTCTTTGGCGAGCTGAAGGACAAACTGGGCACGATGACGGAAGAGAAGAAAAACGTGGCGATCACCGATCTCTTCGGCGCCGAAGGGGTCAAGGTCTTCAACATCCTCTTGTCCAGTTCGCGCGAAGAGCTGATGGGCATGCGAAGCGACATCGCGGGCGCGGAGGGGTCGATGGCGGCCTTCGAGAAGCGCATCCTCGACACGCCCGTCGGGCACTGGAATCTCATGAAGAGCGCCGTGGACGGCGTCAGCATGACCATCGGCGGGCACTTGATGCCGCTGGTGATGCGGATGGTGGACGGCATCAAGGGCATTGCGGACGCCATGTTCGAGTGGATGCGCGCCCATCCGCTGCTGACCAAGTTCGTCACCGGCTTTGCACTGGTGGCGGCCGTGGGGCTCATCCTGGGCGGAGCCCTGCTCCTGGTGGGGGGGGGCCTCATGCATATCGGCGCCCTGGCCCTGCAGCTCCCGGCCAAGCTGGGGCAGATCGCCTTCTCGATGGGCGTGACGAATTCGGCGGCCGTCCCGCTGACGGCCAGCCTGAAAGCGCTGGGCCTGGGGGCGCTGAAGATGATTGCCCCATTCGCCCTGGTGGGCCTGGCCCTCTACGCCATCGTGAAGGCCTGGGACACGAATTTCATGGGATTCCGCACTACGGTGGAGGCTGTGTGGACGGCCATCAAGCCCACGGTGATGGGGATCTGGGATATGATGAAGGCCTTTGGCGACGGTGTGGCCACGGTCTTCGACAAGACCATTGGCGCCGCATGGCGCTGGGCAGATGGCTGGCGTCGGGTCTTCATGAGTGGCACCGCCCCAATCCTTCGCTTGGCGGGCGTGGTCGCCTACTGCATGGGGTTCATGGTGGGCACGATCATCAGGGCCTGGGGCTGGATCAAGGATCACCCCATCATCACTGGGCAGGTGTTTGCGGCGCTGGCGGCGCTCTCATGGCCTTTCATCTGGAGTGCGGTGACGGCCGTGTGGGTCTTCGCCACGCAGACCGTGATCGCCGGGGGCGTGGCGGCCTGGGGCTTCCTCGTGGCGCGCGTGGCGGCCATCCGGGCGGGCATCGCCTATGCGTGGACGGCGGGCATGGCCCTGCTCATGGCGGCCGCTACCGGCATCTGGACTGTGGCGCAGTGGGCGCTCAACGTCGCCCTGACGGCAAACCCCATTGGCTTGGTCATCGCCGGGATCGCGGCATTCGGAGCGATCATTGGGATCATCGCCAACAAGGTGGGCGGATTCAGGAACCTGCTGAACATCGTGTGGAGCGGGTTTCTGTGGGGCATCAAGACAGTGGCTAAACTCATCTTCTGGCCCATTACGCTGATCAAGGTCTTGTACGAGAAGTTCCAGCCCGTCCGCGACTTCCTGGACGGAATGTGGGATGGATTCAAGTCCGGGATTAATGGCGTCATTGGCCTGATCAACGCCTTCATCAAGGGCATCAACTTGATCCCGGGCGTCGAGATCCCCCTAATCCCCAAACTCAAGACCGGGACCAGTCTCGGCGCGGATGCCTCTGGGCTGGCGGCGGCCGTGGGCAAGCACATCCCCAAGACGCTGGTCAAGCCAAACGAGAAGCCAGTTATGGTGGCCCAGAAGCCGCCCGCCTTCGCCGCGACGAGTGGCAGCCTGGGGGAATGGAGCGGCTTCGCGGGCGGCATGGAGATAGGGATCATCCCCGCGGCCGCGGTGAAGCCCAAACGCGTAGCCGCAATGCCGGGCAGCCTGGCGGGCATGGATATGCTCATGGCGGCAGCCCAGCCGGCGGATCTGAAGCCTGCCCGCGCCGGCGTGGGTGCCCGGCCTGGAGCATCCATCTCAAATCGAACCTCTACGACCCACGTGGACCGGCGGATTTCCGTGGCCAAGATCGAGGTGACCAGCGGCCCGAACGTGCCGGCCACGGACATGAAGAAGCAGTTGGAGGAAGCCTTCCGGGCGATTGCGGGCCAGGAGGATGGGTTGGAGGGCGTGCGCTATGCCAACTGACCCGAACACCGTGGGACCGCCCACGGCCGAGCAGCAGCTGCTGGACGAGGCGACGGCGGCGGGCTCCCAGCTGCGCAACCTTGCCGAGATTCCCTTCATGCTGGGCGGCCTGACCTTCATCGTGCCGCCCAAGGCCATGACCGTCAAGCAGGCCATCAAGGTCGACGAGATTTCCATCCCCAAGAAGAGCGGCAAGATCCGGCAGGTCACGGGCTACGAGGCCGCCGAGATCACGGTGGAGCTGGAGGTCTGCGATGAGGAAGGCCTCGACGGCGTCCTGGTCCAGCCGGCCATCGAGCGCTTGCGCGTTCTGCAGCGCCTCTTCCGCGATGGGCGCGCCAGCCTGCCCAAGGCCGTCGAGATCGTCTCTCCTCTGACCGACCTGATGGGCATCCGCCAGGTCTACATCCAGGAGCTCACGGCCGACGAGGACGGGACCTTCGACTGGATCCCCGTCCACCTGGTGCTGACCGAATACGAATCCATCAAGACCCAGCTGGAGCATGCCGCCGCGGCAAGCGCGGCTTCCAATGACGCCGCGGCCGAAGGCGCGGAGGCCATCGAGGGCAATGAGGAGCTGAACCGCGAGCTCGGCTATGTCCAGGATCAGTTCAACGCCGGGATGGCGGACGGGGCGGGGACGGAGACGCCTGGCGAGGACCTGGACGATGTGGGCGACGACGAGTGAGGGACGGCATGACGCCATTGTTTGAAATCGACTGGAAGCGCCAGCGCATCGATGTTGCGGTGGCGTCCTTCCAACTCTTCAGCCAGGCGTCGAATGCGGCGGACTCCGGGCATCTCATCCTGCACGACCCGGACGGCGACCTGGCGCTGGCCAAGGGCGACGCCATCAGTATCCGCTGGGGCTACCCGGATGACGCAGCCCTGACGCGCATCTTCCACGGCGCCGTGCGGGAGATCCAGGCCAGCGGCCTGCAGACGATCGTCCACCTGATCGACTGGCAGACCATCCTGCAGGCGCGGGGCCGGGCCATCACGCGGACCTGGGAGCACTCGACGCCGGCGGAGATCGCGGGGGACCTCATCGCCGGCACGGGCCTCACCCTGGCGGCCCAAGCGCCGGCCATCACCATTGACCGCTTCCCCATCCACGGCTTGACGCCCAAGGAAGCCCTGCTGCAGCTGGTGCAGTGGGTGAAGCGCGAAACGGGCGACGAGCTGCGCTTCCATGTCCGGGACGGTGCGCTGGTGCTGGCCAAGGCCGACCACGGCCAGGCAGCCGTCCATGCCATCGAGACCGGCGTCAACCTGATCGACCGGCGTCCAGGCAAGCTGGGCATGAGCGAGGTGGAGACCCTGGTGGCGCCCGTCCTGCACAGCCAGGTGGTGACGCTTGACGGCGCGCGCTGCTTCGTGGAAGAGGCCGAGTACCGCTGGCAGTCCGGCGGGCGTCTCGTGCTGCAGGTGGTGCCATGCGCGCAGAGCTGAAGACCATCGTCGAGCAGGCCAGGCCGGACCTGTCCGCCTACATGCGCTTTCCCGTGCGCGGTGTGGTGACCGAGGTGGACGCCGCGGCCTACACGGTCAGCGTGCAGCCGGATGATCCCGCCCTGGCCATCCTGCCCCGCTGCGAGATCCTGGCCGTCTGGGCGACGAGCGCGGCGCGCCTGGTGGCGCTGCCCACGGCCGGCGATCAGGTCATGGTGTCCTTCGAAGGCGGCCAGCCGGACAAGCCCTTCGTCTCGGGCTTTCTCACAGCATCTGGGCCAGCAGGCAAGCACCTGGTGCTGGAGCAGGGCCAGGCGCGCGTGGTGATCAGCGCGGATGGACTGGTGGAGATCGAATCGGCTGTGAAGGTCCATGTGAAAGCCCCAGCGGTGGAGCTGGGCTCGGCCGCGGCCGAGCAGCTGATCAAGGGGAACACGTTCCAGTCGCTCTTCAACACCCACCAGCACATCGGCAACAAGGGTGCACCGACCTCCACACCCATTTCGCCTTTGACCGGTGCGGAACTTTCAAACACCTCTCGGACGGAGTAGTGTAGAAGCATGGCACTGAATCCTCAAGCATTGGCCGAGCTCATCCTCTTGCGGACGGACCAGCGTCTGTCCGCGATCAATGCAGCCAGCCCTGGCACAGCCGACCAGGTCAAGGTGGCCAGCGCCCTGGCACTAGCAGAGGCCATCGTCGAGCATATCCAGGCGGCGGCCATGGTGATGCCCGGCATCCCGGTGGCGACCGCCGGCAGCCAAAGTGCGCAGACGGGGGCCACGACGGGCCCGGGGATGATCCAATGAGCACGTTCCTGGCCCGCGACATCGCCTTTGCGGCTGACGGAGACCTGCTGGTTGGACCGACCGGCGACTTGCAGATCGCCCACGATGAGGACGTCCTGCGCCAGGACATTCTCGACCGTCTGTCCTGCCTGCCGGGCGAGCTGCCCGCCCACCCCGCGTGGGGCTGCCGGATCCGGAGCCTGCTGGGTGCGCCGGACACGCCCCGGACGCGCATGCTGGCCTTGCGCTACCTGCGCGAGGCGCTGGAGGACGAGCCGCGCGTCGAGGACGCCAGTATCCTCGTGCAGCAGGTGGGCTTCACCTCCGAAGAGAAGGTGTTCCGGGTCCGCTTCAGCCTCGCAGGCAGTGACCGGCTGCAGGAGCTGGTCTGGGGCCTGGGCCTGAACGGGCCCTTCACGATCAGCCAGGGGGAGGTCCAGGCATGAAGTCTTTTGACGAGGTCCTGGCCGACCTGCTGGCCTCTGTCCTGACCAAGACACCCTTCACCAACGTCAACGTGGGCGCGGCCCTGCGTGGCCTGCTGGAGTCCATCGCCAGTGGTGTGGCGGGCTTGTATCAGCTGGTGCGCACCGTCAGCGGCGCCCTCTTCATCCAGACCGCCACGGGCACGTGGCTGGACTTGAAGGCCCGCGAGGTGGGCGTGCGCCGGCTGGTGGCCAAGCAAGCGCAGATCCGCCTGACCTTCGGGCGGGCGACGCCGGCCACGCAGGACACGCTGATTCCCGCCGGCACCATCGTGCGAAGCAAGAAGGACTCCACAGGCAGCAGCACGCGCTTCCTGACGGACAATGACGTCACGCTGCAGACGGGCCAGTCCGCCACGTATGTGACCGCCACGGCCGAGACTGCGGGCGTCGCCGGCAACGTCGGCCCAGCGACGGTCACACTCATCGTCACGCCCATTTCAGGCATCGAGACCGTCACCAACGTGGACCGTGAGGGCATTCCCTATCTGGCCCAAGAGGGCGCGGACGCCGAGAGCGACCGCGCCTTCCGCGAGCGGGCGATTGGCAAGTGGGACACGCTGGGCGTGGGCGGCACGCGCGGGGCCTATCACGCCTGGGCCCTCTCCGTAGCTGGCGTGCAGGCGGCCATGGTGCTGGACGACGCGCCCTACGGGCCCGGCACGGTGGGCGTGGTGGTGCTGGGCACGAATGGCGCGCCCACGCCCGCGCTGCTGGCCGCCGTCAAGGACTTCATCCGGCCGCGCCAGCCCCTGACCGCCCATCTGGTGGTATCCGGCGCCATCATCACGCCGGTTGCCCTTTCGCTGACCGTCTGGCGCTACGCCACGGCCGACCAGGCCACGGTGGACGCGGACGTGCGCCTGGCCCTGCAAGACTACTCGGATGGCTTGCAGCTGGGCGAAGGGCTGATTCGCGCGCGCCTGGTGGCGGCGGTCATGGGCGTGGACGGCGTCTACAACGTGACCGTGGATTCGCCCACGGCGGACGTGCCGGCCACGCCGGCCGAGTACCTGGACGTGGATGCCGCAGTGGCCACGCTGGTGCATCGCGTGAAGGGCCGGGGCTACCAGGACCGGGACCAGGTCCCCGCCGGTGAGCCCGTCACGATCATCGATCCGATCGACAAGAGCGAGTGGGACCTGTAATGGAAAGCCGCCTCGGCTCCTATCTGCTGGCCTTGCTGCCCAACGTGCGCCGGCGCGTGGACAACAGCGTCCTCTCGCGCCTGCTGGACGCGGTTGGCCTGTCCCTGGACGCGGCCAAGGACGCCATCTACGAGCTGCGCCGGCGCGGCTTCCTGTGGACCCTGGGGAATGGGACGCATCCCTACTACGCAGATCCGCAGCGCACCACGGATCTGGAACGGCATGCCCTGGATCGTGGAACGAGACGGCTCTTGGGTGAAACGAATGCCCAGTTGGAGGCACGCCTGGCCATCATGCCCAGCACGCGGCAAGTCGCCGGGAGCGCCATGGGGATGAAGTACCTGGTCGAGGACGTGCTGGGCCACACCCTGTCTGCATTGACCGTCTACGCCGACGACCCCGAGACGCGCATCGTGCGGACAGCGGCGGACCAGGCGGCGCAGGTGGAGGCCGAGCGCAGCCATCTATTCAACGCAGCGGACCAGGCGGCCGCGGTGGGCCTGCGGCAGAACCGGCTTTTCAGCGAATTCGACCTGGACATCCGCTTCACCTTCTGGCTGTCCATCCTGCCGGCCAGCCCCCTGGACGCCGAGGAGCGGACCCGCGTGACCGAGCTGGTGATGGCTGAGAAACCTGCGCACACGGCGTGCGTGCTGACCTTCGTGGAGGCGTGACCCGTGGATAAGTACCTGTTCTTTTCCGGCGACAAGCCCACCCTGGAGGACGAGACCTTCAGCCGGGACGCCCTGATCCAGGCCATCCTGGACCGAGCGAACGACCTGTTCACGGACGGCATCGTCCAGGGCTTTGCGGTCAGCCAGGACGGCAGCGATCTGGTGCTGGCGCCGGGCGTGGCTTACTTAGGCGGTGAGCGCATCGTCAGCTCGGCGGAGGTGCGCCAGGCATGGCCGGCGGGGCAGCAGTACGTCTTTGTCGGCTACACCCTGACGGAAGGCGCGCCCAAGACCCACTACGTGACGGGGCTGACCCATCAAACTCGCCAGGCCCACGGCTTTGCCCTTCGCCTCGCCTCAAGTGCCACGCCGGGTGCGCGGGACCTGCTCGTGGCGCGTGTCCAAGCAAACGGCACCGTGGAGGACTTGCGCTCCTTCGCCCAGGTCGTCAGCGACCCACGCATGCACCCACCGGGCACGGACACGCACACCACGGCCCAGGCTTTTCGGGTGGGCTACCAGGACGCAATGAATCCCGGCAGCGCGGTCTTGACCGTCCTGAACGCCCTGGAGCAGCATCCGGAGCTGGCCCTGCTCTTTCGCAGCGGCATCATCAACCTGCAGGACGGGCATGGCGACCGCGTCATCGAGACGCGCAAGGTCCCGTCCAAGCCCGGCACGCCCGTGCTCGTGGAAGCGAACCTGGCCCTGCAGATCCACGCCGACTCGCCGGACCACATGGCGGCCCTGACGAGCGCCCTGGACGTGTACACGGCCGCGCGCGTCAGCGTCGAGGCCCTATCCACGCAGGTGAGCGAGCTGGACGGCTACCGGGCCCTCATCAACGCCAAGCGCCTCTTGGGCTACACGCTGGGGCAGATTCGCGGCACTGAAAACGTGGGCGGCAGCGCCGACCTGGACGTGTGGCACGCCAAGCAGCAGGCCATTGTCACGGGCACGGCGGGCGTGAGCCGCGAGCCGGGGACCCTTGCCATCACCAGCGGATCCGCGAACGTGACGGGCGCCGGCACGGACTTCAGCTCCAGCCTGGAAGGGGAGGCCCTGCTCCTGCACTCGGACGGGCTCCTGCTGGAGGCGGTCGTCTTGAGCGTGAACGTCGGCCTGCAGACCCTGGTGCTGACAGAGGCGGTGGGCGTCTCCGAGGGCGCGGCCTACTTCTACCTGGCCAAGCCGGTCTCGCTTGGCTATGGCGCGGACGTCGCCACGGCCTCCGAGATGCTGGCGGCCGTCGATGCCGTCAAGGCCTCGCGCGCGGCCACGCGAACGGAGGTCCTGCAGACCAAGGCCGTCCATGCGAACACGGTCCTGGAGCTCTTCACCGAGGAGCATGGCGGGGCCGAGGACTCCTATGCCCTGCGCTTGTCCTGGGACAAGCCGGCCCTGGTGGACCAAGAGGAGATCCGCGGCTACCGCGTGCGCGTCTACGAGCTCAAACACACGCGCACGCGCCTGCCCGTGGGCGTGGCCAAGGACGTGCTCGAAAGCATCCACGTCGATCTGATCCACCGGTCCCACGAGTCCGCCACCATCCCGCGCCAGAAGCGTGAGGCCGTTCAGGCCAGCGACCTCACGGCGTCCGGATCCACCACCACGCTGGTGAAGGTGGCCGGCACGGCCGTGTTCCAGCCGGGCACGCGCGTGGAGGTGGGCGGCGTCTCGCGCATCGTCAAGGCGTACAACAGCAGCAGCCGCACGATCGAGCTCCTGACGGCCCTGGTTTCCGCGCCAGGCGCGGGCGTGGCCCTGACCGGCTACCAGCTCTCCTGGGAGGGCGACGTCTGGACCGAGCGGCTGCAGTGGCCCATTCGCGGCGGCCAGCATCTCGTGCTCTTTGCGCAGGCCGTCACCGAGTACGACGTGGGCGGGGACTGGTCGGCTGGGCTGGAAGTGCTGACGGGCGAGCTTCAGAGCGCGGACGGCCAGACCCTGGCCGAGATCCTGGCCCGTCGGCGCAGCCAGGAGCGGACCCGCTTCGAGGTCGAGCGCGACCGCCTGGCCACGGATCTGGAGGAGCAGGTGTTCACCCTGCAGCGCGCCCTGGCCGAGGCGCCCACGCAGGAGCAGTTCTCCACGGTGGTGAAGACCATCGAAGAGCTGCAGGCGGGTGTCTGATGGCCGTGATGACGCAAAGCGGGCTGCCGGCCGGCGCCGTTTATGTCCTCCAGGACAACCTCTTCGAGGTGGACCGGGGCGGACTGCGGCACGGGCTTCTGGTGCGGACCGGCGTCATCCCCAAGACGGGCGTGCTCAGTCTGACGGGCTTGCGCGATTCGAACTACGCCCTCTTGTTCCGGCCGCTTAAGCTGGTGGCGCAGTCCCGGCTCTCCCTTGACGTGGGGGACCGGGCGGCCTTTCGCCGGCGGCTGGAGCACGTGGTGCCGCCTCCGGTGGTGCTGATGAGCGCCACGGCATCAGGGGTGGTCGTGGACCTGGTGTGGGTGCATCCGGCGGATGGCTTTGCCGGAGAGCGCCTGGTGGCGCAGGCCCGCGCAGAGGCAAGTTCGGTCTGGACGGACGTGGCGGAGACGCGCGATCGACGCGCCCTCTGGCTTACGGTTGCGGATCTCTTGCCCGCGACCCCCTACGCCTTCCGCGTGCGGCAGGAAACGATTGAAGGGCGCTTCAGCGGTTACAGCCGCCCGCGAAGCGCCACGACGGGGGAGGTTGCGGGTGTCGGCGCGACCAACCTGCAGCGCGGTGGGTCTTTTGAGGAAATAGCCTGGTAGGAGGATCAAATGTCGACCCCTGTCACACGGTCTTCGGATTGCTCGGTCTTTGGCGGCTACTCGATGAAGATCACGGCCGAGGGAGGCCCGTGCTCCACGAGCCTGGCCAGCGTCAACTTCATCGACCTGCGCGGCCTGTCGAAGGTCTGCATCTCGACTTACATCCGCATGCACCTGCGGAATGCCGGCACCTTTTACGCCCGGGTGACGCCCTACTACGCCGACGGCATCGCCATGCTCCCCATTGACTGGACCGTCCTGACCCAGTCGGGCGAGACGCAGTTCACGCGCTACTGGCGCAGCTTCGACATGGCTCTGCTGGGCAACGCCGGCGAGCTGCCCCTGGGCACGGTCTTCATCAAGCTGTCCTTTGGCTGGGATGGCGCGACGGCCAGCGGCACGGCCTACGTGGACGCCGTCAAGGCCGAGCAGGGCTCCTACCCCACCCACTGGACGCCCTACGGCCTGAAGGAGCAGGACTCGCTGGACCTGGTCTCCGACGGCACGATCTTCAAGCGCGTCAAGGAAGTAAGCCTGGACGGCACGATCACGCCCGGGTCCATTCAGGACGGGGCCGTGCAGCAGCCCAAGCTGGCTGATGGCGCGGTCGGGACGACGAAGATCGCCGACGGAGCCGTCAACCTGGGCACGAAGGTGACGGGCGAGCTGCCCAACACCAACCTGGCCCGCATCGACCTGGCGTCCCTGATTGGCGACGGCATCCTGCCCGAGACCAAGCTGGACGCGGCCTCCCAGGGCAAGCTGGCGGCGCTGCGATCCGATGGCAAGGTGAAGGGCGACGTCGTCCAGGAGGACGCGGGGGCGCCGGGCGGCATTCGCACGTTGATCAGTGCGGCAAGCGGCCAGGTCACGGCCGAGCTGAGGACCTCGGATGGGGCGGTGCTGGACACGAACGTGCGCAACGCCGCGGCCTTGCACGCCCGGGCCATCGCCGAGCCCTACGAGGACAGCAATGTGCCGGTGGGCAGCATCTATAGCGCCGGCGGCGGCGTCTATACCTACCGTCTGGCCTACCAGGCGGCCGGCGCGGCCGTCAACATCGGCGAGACGGGCGATTCGCTACTCGGCCTGTTCGACCTGCTCAACGCGGCGGGCGGCGACCTGCTGGACACGGGCGGCAACCCGGTCACGGTCACGGCCATGTGCCTCAACCAAAACGGCACATCCATCATCACCCCAGGGGATGCGCAGACCGGGTCGGGCTTGGGCGCGGGCTGGTGGCTGAACGACGGCGGCGCCGTGCCTCTCTCCACGGTCTTCGTCACCCTCTCGGCCCTGCCCGTGGGGACGGTCACCCACTTTGACCTGCTCTACAGCAAGCGCAACACCATCGGTACGCTGGGGCGCAATGCCCTGGTGAAGAAGGCCGTCGTCTCGGGCGAGGCGGATCCGAACATCACGGGCACGATCAAGGATCTGAAGGGCACGGACGACTGGAACACGCCCATCGTGGCAGGCCGCAAGCTCATCGAGCTGACGGACTCGTCTGGCAAGATCGCGCCGTCCAAGGTGGTCCAGGCGTCGATCACGGACGGGGCGGTGTCTTCGTCCAAGATTGCCGCAGCGGCGGTGGGCACGACGCAGATTGCCACGGGCGCCGTGGGCACCACCCAGTTGGGAACGGCCTCGGTCACCGATGCGAAACTGGTGGCCGGCGCGGTGACGGAGACCAAGCTGGACAACGCGGCGGTCACCAACGCCAAGATTGCCAACAGCGCCGTGTCCACGCCCAAGATCGCCGACGCGGCCGTCTCCACGGCCAAGGTCGCCACCAATGCCGTGACCAACACGCTCCTCGCGGCTGACACGGCGTCCCTGGGCAAGATGACGTCCAACGCCCTGCAGCGCCAGGCGGATGGGTCCATTGCCCTGGGCAGCGGCACACCCCTGATCCACTTGGCGGACGGATCCACCGTCGTGACGGCTGGGGGCCTCATCGGCGCCGTCAAGGTGAGCGAGGGTGCCCTGCAGGATGCGGCGGTGACCGGCAACAAGCTGGCCGACGGCGCGGTGACCAGCACCAAGATCGCCGATGGCTCGGTGTACTCGGCCAAGATCGTCGACGGCGCCGTGGGCTCCAGCAAGATCGCCACGGGCGCGGTCACCAGTGGCAAGATCGCCGCCGGGGTCGTGGGCTCCACCGAGCTGGGCGCCAGCGCTGTCACGAACGCCAAGCTGGGGGATGGGGCGGTGACCTCGTCCAAGCTGGGCGCCCTGGCGGTGGGATCGAGCGCCCTGGCCGACGCGTCGGTGGGCACGACCAAGCTGGCGGATGCGGCGGTCACCCAGACCAAGATCGGCAGCGCGGCGGTGGGGCAGTCCCAGCTCATTGATGGCGCGGTGGCGACAGCCAAGATTGCGGCCGGGGCTGTGTCCACCGACAGGCTGGCGGACAGCGCGGTGTCGGGCACGAAGCTCGCCGCCAGCGCGGTCGGCGCCAGCCACGTGGCGGCCAGCGCCATTGGGACCACTCAACTGGCGACAGGAGCGGTGACCGCGGCCAAGCTGGCCACTGGGTCTGTCACGCGCGATAAGGTGGACGCCGGCGTCTTCTCGGAGCTCAGCACGGTCAACCTGGTCGTCAATGGCTCCTTCGAGACGGGGGTCTGGGTCTAATGCCAGTGGGAACCGTCACGCGCACGACTGAGCGCTTCTATCTGGGCACCTACTGCATGCGCATCGAAGCTGTGGGCGCCGACATGTGGAGCGGGGCCTCCAACGCCATCGACGTGGACGGCTTCGTGGGCGGCGTCATGCTGTCGTGTTGGCTCTCTGCCAGCGGCCTGGTGGGTGCCTCCAGCGTGAAGGCCGAGGTGCATTTCCTGGACGCAGCGAAGGTGGATCTGGGTGGGCCCGTGGTCTGGGGGACGCTTGCCCAGGACGAAGCAGGCTTCATCCAGTTCATTCACCAGGTGAAACGCGTGGATATGCCGGTTGGCACGCGCTTCCTGACACTGCGGTTTGGCGTGGTGAATGATATCGAGACTGGAGAGGGCATCGGCTACGTCGACGCCGTGCAGGCGGCCCCAGGGGATGCGCTTCCGGCTTGGACGCCCAGCTCCCTGACCGAGCACAGCACCTTGGACGATGTCCCGAACGGGACCATTTACGGCCGCGTCCTCAACATTGCTCTGTCCGCAGGATACGTTGATCTGTCCAGCGCGGGGATCAAGAACCGGGGCGCCCTGGCCCTGCTGGACATAATTACCAGTGTTCAGCTTGCCAAGAATTGCGTCGTCAGCAATAACATCGCAGCTGGTGCTGTAACCCTCGGAAAGATCAATGCCGGCGCCGTGGACACTGCTGCAATTGCCGACCTGACCATTACGGGCGGCAAGCTGGCGGTGGGGGCTGTTGGCTCCACCCAGCTTGCAGCCTCGGCCGTGGGGGCGACCCAACTGGCCAACAGTGTCAGCAGTCTGACCCGGGTCACGGGCGGCATCCTGACCGCCTCCGGTTCCACGGCCACGCTTCCCACTGGCAAGATCCTCAACGCCTCCGCCGGCAAGGTCAAGCTCAGAACCTTCACGTCCATGCCGACCATGAGCGTCGTGGATGACGGGGAGTGGTTTGCCGTCACGGCGGGGCTTCAGATGGGCATCTATGTCCGAGTGGGCACGACGGCGATGAATGGGTCTGGAGTTACAAGCAACATGAGCTCGTGACAGGAGGGTGGGACACATGGGCGAGAGCGGACTGGCGACCTGGGGCGGCTGGCTGTTCGGTGGCATCACACTCATCGTGACCATCGTCCTGGCCTACATCATCAAGCCGATCAACGACCGGGGCCTGCGCACCGAGCGCCAGTTGACTGCGTTTCGTGAAGACCATGTCAACCGTCTGAGCGAGCTGCGCAAGGAGCAGGAGGGCCGGTTGGAAGTCCTGCGCGACGACCAGCAGCAGCGCCTGGACGATCTGCGCATGAAGCAGGTGGAAACCGAGACAACCCTTCGGATCTACGTCGAGACCCAGACCAAGATTCAACAGAGCCTGGGCCGGATCGAGGGGCATCTCTCCCAGGTCATGGGCTGCCAGGCCTCCCAGGCGGGGTCCCTGTCCCGGCTGGAGAGCGAGGTCGGCGAGATCCGGCGCCTGCACATGAAAGGCGCGTGCGCGTGAACCGGGCCTGGCTGGCGATCTGCCTGGCGCTGGTGGCCCTTCTGGGTTGGCAGGAGCTCCGTGTCCGCCAGGCGGGAAAGGAGGCGTCGGCCGCGCGCCGCGCCGCCATCCAGGAAGCGCGGCCCGTCCAGGTGGACGACTCGACGACGATCGTGCGCGGCCTGGAGGACGTGCTGCTTGTGCGGGATGCCTCCATCCAGCGCCTGAAGCGGGACCTGAAGGCCGCCACGCGGGCGCAACTGGACCTGGCGCTGCGCCTGGACCTGGCGGGCGCGGACTTGGCCGGGATCCGGCTACGGCTGGACCAGGTGCGCAGCGCGCCGGCGGATTCGGGCCTGACGCACTACGAGGTCCCTTTCACCCTGGACGAGGGGGACAGCCTGGACGGCATCCGCCTGGCCGGGCGCGTGGGCCTGAACCAACCCGGGCCGGAGTGGCTGCCCAGCCTGTCCGTTCGGCTGGACCAGCTGCAGGTTCGCGCCGGCCTGGCCATTGACCTGGTGGAGGGCCCGGACGGCTGGCGGGCGATTACCAGGACATCCAGCCCAGCCCTGTCCGCCGGCGTCACCCTGGCCGTCCAGCCGCGCACGCTGACTTGGCGCGATCGCTTTCATCCGCTGGCCGGCTTGGGCGTGCGGGACGGCCATCCGGAGGTGCTGGCGGGCGCCAGGCTCGACCCTTGGGGGGCTGCTGTATCTGCCGGCGCCGGGGCGGTCGGCGTGTTCGTCTTCAAGGCTTTCTAAGGAGGGCACATGGTCCGGCAACCTCGTCACATCACCACCCTCTTTCGGTTTGGCCGCGTGGCCTTTCGCTTCAACGCCAAGGCCGTGCTGGATAAGCACGCCATCACCCACTTCGTGGGCAGCATGGCCCTGTGCGTGGCCTTGACCTATGGGGCTGCCCGACTTGGCATGAACCGGCCCGAGCTGTGGGGCGCGGGAGTGGCCCTGGCCCTCGGCATCCTGTGGGAGATCGGTGACGGTTTCAAGCCCCTCTGGACTGAGAGCCCCTTCGGTGACTGGCGCGACCAGATGCTCCGTGCGGACGGCTTCTCGTGGTCGGACGTGGCGATCGACATCTGGGGCGTGGTCCTGGGCCTCGTCCTGCTGCAGACGTGTTTCGGCTTCTGACAACAACCGTGGAGGATTCCATGTTGGATCAACTGGTACGCGCGGCCTTGGTCAACCTGGTCTACACAGGCATGACCGTCGCCTTGGCCGTCGGGCTCTGGGTGGCCGCCGACCGCTGGCTCTTCCCGGGCATCGACTTCATCCCCGAGATCAAGAAGGGCAACGTGGCCGCGGCCATCCTGGCCGGCGTGCTGCTGCTCTTCTGCGCCCAACTGGTATCAGCGGGCCTGAACTGATGAGATCGGGGCACACGGGCCGCCTGTGGCCCACACGTTGGAGCCTGGTAGCCTTGGTCGCCTGGCTGATGCTGGCCGGGACGGCTGGCGCCTGGACCAATCGCTACGACCCGCACTTTGAGAAGTACAGCAAGCGCTACTTCGGGGCGGACTTTGACTGGCGCTGGTGGAAGGCGCAGGCCATCGCCGAAAGCGCCCTGGACTCGATGGCCAAGAGCTGGTGCGGGGCCCAGGGCGTCATGCAGGTCATGCCGGGGACGTGGAAGGATATCGCGCCCAAGCTGGGGCTGACGAATCCCTGGGAGGTCCGGCAGTCCATCCAGGCCGGCATCTACTACGACGCCCGAATGTGGGCGATCTGGAAAGCGCCCAGGCCCATGGAGGAGCGGATCGCCTTCACCCTGGCTAGCTACAATGCCGGTGCCGGCAACATCATCAAGGCCCAGCGCCTGGTGGTGCTCGGCCAAAGCTCCAACGAATGGCTCCCGGTGGCAGCGAGGCTGCACCTTGTGACGGGCAAGCACGCCGATGAGACGCGCGGCTACGTTGCGCGGATCCAGCGGCTGGTCAAGACGCTGAGTCGTCATCCGCCGTAACGCGCACGATGGCAAAGCAATGAAACAGGCCCGGCGGCGAGATGCTTCCGGGCCTGTTTTCGTTTCCGGGTGCAACCGGGGTGCAACCGGGCTGAAAAGCGGTGGTTGAAATCCCCGCTATCCCTTTGACTGTCAATAGGCCCAGAGGGACTTGAACCCCCGACCATGAGATTATGAGTCTCGTGCTCTAACCAACTGAGCTATGGGCCCTTGGTCCGCCTGGGCGGTCCACGCCAGGAAGGTATGGAATATCCGCATGGACGGGGGGCGGTCGGAAGAAAAGAGAAAGGCGGGCTCCCCAAAAGACCCGCCTTCCTTGCATCAGAATCATATCCAGCCACTATCGGACTCCCCTGATGCGGCCGAAAGAAGCGGTTCGCCCTCCTTGCCCCTGGTGTGCCAAGGCATGGCCCGGGTGTGATCGCGGTCAAGTCCTGGGTCTTCGCATGGGTCTGTTGACAATCCAAGGCGCCATGCCCGCCATTGATGTCGGATTGGCGCGGGCCCGCCCTGCCGCCCGCGGCCGCAGCTTTGCGACACTTGAAAACACATTGAGAGGCAATTGGTTGACCATGCCACGTGACCCGCCGAGGGAATTGCCGCGAAGTTGTCGGTTGCTGAGAAAATGCTTGCATTTGCGGCGGCCATCTGCTACTCTTGCGGCTCATTTTTCAAGCCAAGTCTCACCAACCAGCGAGGTGATGAATGACCTGCAAGTCCTGCGGAAGGGAGATCAAGGATAGCGATGTGAAGTACCGTTCGACGCAGCTTGGTTTGGAAGGCGATTATCACTGGTCATGTTTCATCAAGGTATGCCGCGAAGTCAACCGGATTGGAAGTCAGATCCTGGAAAACAACATCCAGTCGACCGGCAACCTTCACGTCAACACACCAACCGAGATGTTTTAACAAAGGGGGCCACGGCCCCCCTTTTCTTATTCTGATCCATGGACGTATCCTTTCCCCAACCGCTCCATCTGGCCGAGCTGGAGCCTGGTTGCTCATCCCCGGCCATGGCCCGGGCAGAAGTGCGCCGCATCTGCGCGCACTATGAGAACTTCAGCATGGCCTCCATCCTGCTGCCGCCCCGATTGAAGCCTCCCATGCGCAGCATCTACGCCTTCGCCCGCTTTTCCGACGATCTGGCCGACGAGGAGGACGGCCTGGCCGCCCACGTGGCCAGGACCGGACTGAGCCTGGCGGAGCTGAGACGCCAACGTTTGAGACACTGGTCCACTTTGCTGGACGGTCTGCCCGCCACGGCCGGACGCCATCCAATCCTTATGGCGCTGGCCGAGGATGCCGCCCGCCACGCCTTGCCGATTGACGAGTGTCGACAGCTGCTGGACGCTTTTCTGCTGGACCAGGAGCCGCCTGATTTCCCCGACGACGACGCTGTCTTGGCCTACTGCCGGCGCAGCGCGGCTCCCGTCGGGCGCCTCTTGCTGGCGCTCAACGGCCTGAATGAGCAAAGGCCAGACTGGTCGCAGATCGCGGATCTCTCGGACCGGGTTTGCGCCGGGCTGCAGCTGGCCAATTTCTGGCAGGACCTGTCGCGGGATCTTCCCTCCGGCCGACTCTACGTACCACGGCGGCGGCTGGCCGCCCATGGCCTGCCGACAGATCCCCTGGCCTTGCAACAGGCGGGCGTCAAGGCAGCGCCCTTGCTGCAAGACTTGGCGGCCTGGGCCCGCGAGCAGCTGTCCGCCGTGGATCAGCTTGCCCCAAGGCTGCCCTGGCGCTTCTCCCTGGACGTGCGTCTGTACGCCGGCGGCGGGCTCGCCATCGTGGCGCGCACAGAGGCCCTTGGCCCCGCGGTGCTGACCCGCCGGCCCGTGCTGGGGGCGCTGATCAAGTTTCGCGTCGCTCTTGTTGCCCTGCGTCCGTACTGAAGCGCCATCTTGTGGCCGGCCGGGCGGCGGCGATGGCCCAGACCCTGCCCGAAGCAGGAGAGACGCGCCCATGACCAGTGCCCCTGCATCCGAGCTGCCGCCCGCCCGCCTGCGCCAAGCCCATGCCTTCTGCACTCTGTTCGCGAAGGTCAATGCCCGGCACTTCTACTACGCATTCCGGTTCATGCGCAAGGAACAGCGGCGGGCCATCCATGCCGTCTACGCATTCTGTCAGAAGGCGGACCAGTTGATGGACCTCGAGCCGGATGCGGCCGAGAAGCGGCTCCGGCTGGCGGAAAGGCGGGCTGAGCTGGACTGGCTGGAGGGCTTGCTCGCCGGCTCTCGCCGGGATCTCCCCACCGATCCCATTCTCCTCGCCCTGCTGGACAGCCTGCAACGTCGGCCCCTCCCGCTGGACTTGTTCCGATCCTTGCTCGATGGGTTGGAAATGGACCTGGAACGGCGCTCCTATGCCAACATGGACGAGCTGGAGAACTACTGCTGGCATGTCGCCTCCACTGTCGGGCGGATGGTCATCGGCATCCTGGGCAGCCGGGAGCCTCAGGCCAGGCTGTTTGCCGATCGTCTGGGACTGGCCATGCAGTTGACGAACATCGCGCGGGATGTGCGCGAGGACGCCCGCGACGGCCGGGTCTACTTGCCGGAGGATCTTCTCTCCCGCCACGGACTGCGGCGGGAGGATATCCTGGCGGAGCGGGACGGGCAGGCGGTGCGGGACCTCCTGCGCGAATTGTGCGTGGCGGCGGAGGCCCGCTATGAGGAGGCCATGTCTCATCTGCCCCGGAACGAACGGAACTTGCTGAAGCCGGCCCTGGTCATGGCCGGACTCTACCGCCCGATCCTGGGGGAGCTGGCCCGGCGCGCCTACAATCCCTTTCTGGGCAAGGTGGGCTATCCCATCTGGCGAAAGATGGTGATAGCCATCAAGATCATCCTCTCATGACAAGCATTCGGACAGATGTGGCCATTGCCGGCGGCGGGTTGGCCGGCATGAGTCTGGCGCTTGACCTGGCGCGGGCTGGCCGGCGCGTCGCCCTGATGGAGCGGCGGGCCGGGCTGGGTGGGGCCGTCCACACGATGCCCGGAGGTGTTGACAACAGTGTCCACCTCATGTTGGCGGCCTGTTCACGCTGCTTGGCCCGGCTGGAAGAACTTGGCTCCCGCCATCTGCTGGTGGAGTTGGATCCCTGGGCCGTGGTCCAGGATGGACACAGGCGTTTGCGCTTGCCCATGGGGGCTCCCCTGCGCGTCATGCCGGCGGCGGCCCGTTCGCTGGGGATTGGTCGGACACTGGGCCTGCTCGGCAACCTGGCCCTGCTGATGGGACATCAGGCCCGACCTGGCGAGAGAGCGGCACAAGTCCTTGCCCGCAGTGGGGTCCGGGCGGGGGGCGGCGCCGAGCGCTTCTGGCGCGAGTGGGCGCTCAGCATTTTCAATGCGCCGACGGAGCTGGTGGATGGGGCGCTCTTCCTGCGCACGATGCGCCTGCTCTTCGCCAACCCACGCCTTCAACGCCCCTTTGCCGCCGCCCATACGCTGGAGGAGCTTTGGATTGGACCATTCCGCCGTCGGCTGGACGAGCAGGGCGTACGCCTGCTGACGGGCTGTCCGCTGCGTGCCGTGGTGCGGGATGCACATCGCGTCCTCGCCTTTGTTGGACCCGGACACCGGGTGGAGGCTGACCACTTCGTGTGGGCGGGACCGCCCGACGGACTTCGCACAGTGGATGGTCTGGCCGACGTGGCCCCGGCCATGCCTCCGCGCAGCGAAGGGCGCCACATCGTCAACTTCAGGCTGGCGGCGCGGGGACGCTTTGCCTCGGGCGGCCTGATGGGTTGGTTCGGCCGGCCCTTTCAGTGGATCTTCCCTGGTCCCGGAGGAGAGGTGGTGCTGGTGGGCAGTGGTTGGACGGACGAGGATCTCGCCCATCGGGCGAGGATGGAGCAACTCGTGCCGGAGCTTCTAGCCAGTCATGGCTTTGATTCCCTGGGAGGGGGGCGCTGGGTGGTGCAGCGACATGCCACGCCCATGCCCACGCCGGCCTTCGAGGCTGCTCGCCCGGGTCCTCGCAGCTCGTTGGTCAACGTGTGGTGGAGCGGTGCCTGGCTGGACACCGGCCTCCCACAATCCATGGAGTCGGCGCTGGCCGGGGCGGAATTGACTTTCCGAATCCTGCAGGACAAGTGAAACGCCCATCGCCCCATCGTGTCTGTGTCAGGTTTTCGGAGGAAGAATCATGAAACACCTCACCTTCCTGCTGGTTGTCGTTCTTCTCTCCTGCACCAGCCGGGCCGCGGAGCATGCTTTCCTGGGGATCGTCCCTGAGAAGTCCGTGCCAGTCAATGCCCAGGGCTTCAGTGGAGCCGGCCTTCTGATCAAGCAAGTGGTGGCCAAAGGCCCCGCCGCTGAAGTAGGGATCAAAGGCGGCGACATTCTGACGCACTTCAATGGCAAGCCCATCGAGGACGGCGATGACCTTTCCTTCTTCCTGCGCCGTTCGAAGCCGGGGGACAAGGTGAGCCTGGATTGGATCAGGGGTGACAGTCGTCAGAAGGGCGATGTCCGGCTGGGCGCCCGCGACGAACCCGAATTGCGGGCCAAGGCGGTGGCCCAGTTGGGCAAGGCCATGGGCAACACGGCGTATCTCGGCATCGGGAGTCTATCCATCAACAACAACCTCTTGACCTACTTCGGAGTGAAGGAGAACCACGGCATCCTCATCGATGCTGTGGTCAAAGGTTCGCCGGCGGACAAGGCAGGGCTGAAAGTGGGGGACGTCCTGGTCTCGCTGGATGGCCGCGCCGTGGACAGCCCGGGACGACTGCGCCGATTGCTGCAGGATTACCGGCCAGGCGCCAAGGCCCGCCTGGAACTGGTGCGCAACCGCCAGGTCCTGCAGGTTGATCTCGTCATCGGCAGCCGTGAGCAATCCAGTCTCGACCCGTTGGAAAGCCCCCGATTGCCGAAATTGCGCGGCATGCCGGAGATGCCGGACTGGCCGGAACTGCCTTCTGTTGATGTCCTGGGCGACCTGCCCGGCCGGGTGGCGGTCGACTCTACCCTGAACCTGTTGCGGCGCCTGATCGGACCGCCCCTGGCTTTGCTGGAGAGATGACGCTTCATGAACAAGGGCCTATTGACTATCGCGCTGGCCACGGCGATCCTGCTGATCCACCATCCCTTGCCAGCCTCCCCGCCCCTTACGCTGGATCCTGGGCACGCCTACACCTTTGACGAACTGCTGGCCCTGGGCCAGGCCCACAACACCGGTCTGCGCGAGAGCGCCCTGGCGGTGGAAGGGCTGCAGTGGGAGCGGCTGGAGGCCTGGGGCCGCCTCATGCCGACCCTGACGGCAGGGTCTTCCTATGGTCGCTCCGAGCGCAATGTCATCACCTACGAGGACGCCAACGGGGAAGTGAAGGAATTGCCCGACGCCCAGACCTACCGCGCCACGAGCAGTCATCTCAGTTTGAACCTGCGGCAGACCCTCTTCGCCGGATTCGCCAACACGGCCGCCGTGCGCCGCGCACTGTTGGCCCGGCAGGACGTGTTGGGGGAAGATTCGCGCCAGCAGCAGCAGTTCCGCCATGACTTGAGCAAGACCGCCCATGCCGTCTTGGCCTCCCAGTCGCGCCAGGCCACGGAGCAGACCTTGCTCGAGGACCGGCTGCGCCAGCTGGAGCTGGCCCGCATGCGCCTGCAGGTGGGCAAGGGAACAGAGCTGGAAGTCCTTCAGATGGAAATCGACGTGGGCCGCCAGCAAGTGAACGTGGCTGCCGCCGATCAGGATCTGCGCAGCAGTTGGGATGCCTTGTCACTGCTCCTGGGCGCCGAGCCCGGCCCCCCGGGACGGCTGGAGATGGACTTCGAGGTGTTTCAGCCCGCCTGGCGCCAGGAGGCGCTGATCAACGAGGCCCTCGACTCCCGCGAAGAGGTCCAGCGTGGCCGGCGATCCCTGGAGCAGGCCCGCCTCCAGACGGTGGAAGCCCGCGCCGGCTTCATGCCCAGCCTCAACCTGCAGCTGGGCCACTCCCGCAGCGAGCAGCGCTCGGAACCGGAGGCCTGGAAGCCTTTTCCCCGCAATTACGACAACAGCGCCGCTCTTTCACTTCAGCTCCCTCTCTTCCAAGGGTTCGCGACGGTCAACGCCTGGCAGAGCAGCCGCATCAACGAGCGGCGCCTTGCCCTGGCGCACGACCAGCTCGAACGCGAAGTGCGTGCCCAGATCCGCGAGGCCGTGCTGCGCCTGGAGGCCGCCTGGTCGCAGAGTCGGATGACGGAATCGAACCTGGAACTGGCACGCCGCAGCCTGGCCCTGGAACGGGAACGCTACCGGCTGGGCCTCGCCTCGCTGTTGCAGGTGCAGAGCGCCGAGGCCACCTGGCACCAGGCGGAGAACGATCATCTGGCCCAGCGACTGGCTTTCCGCGACCGTCTCGCCGAGTTGGAACTGGCCGTCGGCCGAGACCTGACGCGCTGATTCAGTCCGACTGCCTGCCCGCCACAGAGGCAGATGCGCGATCATTACCTTCGGCGCGAAAGCAGCTGAAAGCGGAAAGCGGTCCCGCCATGCCGGTCTGCCTGGCCATCGACACCTCCACCCGCCAAACCGGACTGGCCCTAGCCGTGGACGGCCTGCTGGAGCTGCGCCGCTTCGCTCCACCGCGCAACGCCGGCCAATGGCTCCTGCCGGCGGTGGCCGACATGCTGGAAGCCTACGGACTGAAGGCGGAGCAACTGGATCTCATCGTGTTGGCCAATGGCCCGGGATCCTTCACCGGGCTGCGCATCGGATTGGCCAGCGCCAAGGGACTGGCCCTCGGCGGCGGCGCGGCCCTGGTCCCCGTCTCCACCCTTGAAGTGCTGGCCTGGCAGGCGCCCACCCGCCAGGGCCATGTTCTTCCCCTGGTGGAGGCACGTCGCGGGGAGGTGTTCACGGCCGCCTGGCGTCGCCGGGGCGAAACACTCGCCCAGACGACGGCGCCCTGCCGCAAGGAGATCGCCACGCTGCTGGCGGAAGCCCCCGACGACACCTTGTTCATCGGTCCGGCCTTGCTGGTCCAACGGGAGGCCTTTCTGGCCACCGGCCGACATCTGGAGCTGGCCCCCGACCCGGACTGCCTCCTCTCGCTTCCCTGGCTGGTGGAACTGGGCTTGCGCCGGTGGGAGCGCCTGGGCGGCGAGGATCCAGTCAGCCTGGAACCGGACTATCTCTTCGAGTTCCAACCCACACCCGGAAAGGCCCGCGCGTGACAGAAGTCTGGAGGATCATCCTGCCCGGCTGGCGGGATCTGCTCGACATCGCCATCGTGGGCGTGCTGTTCTACCAAGTCTGGCGCCTGATGCGCGGCACGCGCGCCGTGCCCATGTTCCTGGGCCTGCTCCTCATCCTTTTCACCTATGTGGTCGTGCAGCTGATGGAGCTGGACCTCATCTCGCTCATCTTCAAGGAGTTCGCCACCGTCTGGGCCATTGCCATTGTCATCCTCTTCCAGCCGGAGCTGCGCCGCTTCCTCATCCATTTCGGCAACTCACCGCTCTTGGCGCGCCTCTTTCCCATTCGCGCCACCGGCTTGGTGGAGGAGATCGCCAAGGCCGCCGCCGACCTGAGTCGCCGGCAGTACGGCGGACTCTTCGTCATCACGCGGGAAGTGGGCCTGCGCGCCGTGCAGGAGACCGGCGTCCGCCTGCAGGCGGAGCTCAGCCGCGAGCTGCTCGTCTCGATCTTCTTCCCTCGCACGCCTCTTCACGATGGTGCCGTCATCATCACAGGCACGCTCATCCAGGCCGCCAAGTGCATCCTGCCCCTCTCCACCAGCCCCACGATCGATGGCCTGGGCACCCGCCACCGGGCCGCGGTGGGCATCAGCGAGGAATCCGACGCCGTGGTGGTGGTGGTCTCGGAGGAGACGGGGCACATCCGGGTGGCGGTGGGTGGGCGCCTGTGGTCCATCCGCGACGAGGCCCATCTTGCCATCACGCTCAAACGGCTCTTCAGCAAGGGGCACCGTCGCGAGAAGTTGGCGGGCGAGTCGTCGCCCGCGCTAGCCGAGGACTGAGCGCGGCCGTGGCTCCAGCATGGTGCCACGGCAGTCAGGGGCGCCGCAGCGGCAGGAGTAGCGGGTCTCGACCTTGCGCGATCGCCGCCCCGGAAGCTGCAGGCGATAGTCGTAGGTCAGCTCCTCGCCTTCCCCGATGGTGCGCAGGGCGCGGATGAAGATGCGCCCCTCATCCTCCACCGCCTCGCAGTTTGGCGCGCAGGAGTGGTTGACGAAGCGCGCATCGCTGCCGCCGGAACCTCCGTCGATCACCGTTTCATCGTCCACGGCGAAGAGCACGACATGGGCCCGGGGGCGCGCGTCGTCATCGTAGCGCCGGACGGCCTCCTCCTGGCTGATGCGCTCCCCCGTGTACTCCAGCACCTTCGTGCCGCGACGGATGGTGCGCAGGGCGAAGACGCCCCGTCCCTGGATGCGGGAGCGACGGACCTGGCAATGGGGCGGGCGGGAAGAGGCGGGGACGGACACGGCTGCTCCTGTCTGGATGGGATGCCTTGGGCTGAACGGCGCTGAAGTTAGCAAGCGCCGGACGGGACGCGCATCCTCAGGTCCGCGCCGATCGTGGCAGCGTGAAGGGGCGGCCATCCGGCGGCCAGGGGCCGCGCACCATCAGCCAGGAAGGGCCATCGTGTTCAAGCAGGCGGGCGACAGGTTTCGCCCTGGGTGCGAATTGGTCAGGCGCAAAGTTGAACTCCACCATGGACACCGGCCAGGGCAAGGCGGCAAGCAAGGCTGGCCAGGAAGGCGGCTTGGGCGCCACCACATCGAAGAGGCGCAGCAGGTCTCCCTCATGTTCCAGGCAGAGCAGGGCATCCAACTCCTCCACGTACCAGAGCGGCCGGCGGCTCTCGTTGAAGAGGAGGATGGCCGCTTGCGGCCCCACTCCGACCACCCGCGAGACGGGCTGGCGCGTCGTCGACAGGCGATGGAGCAGGGCGAGATCCACCGCCTGGGCGGGATCCAGCCGCCGGGAGCGACCGCCTCCGCCGTGTCGGCAGGGCAGGCGGAAAGCGTGTTCCGGCACGTGGCGGAAGCCAAAGGGCGTGAAGTACTCCGGGTGTTCGGTGGTCAGCACCAGGATCTCGTGGCGGGAGGCGGCATGGGCCAGCAGCTCGGTCATGACCCGTCGGAAAAGGCCCTTGCCGCGATGGTCCGGGCGGGTGGCCACGGCGTGCAGGGTGCCGGCCGCCACCGGTTGGCCCATGAGCACCAGGGGCAACTCGATCAGACCGACATGGGAGAGCACGACGCCGTCTGCACAGACCACGAAGGGAGTCGAGACATCCTCCCAGGACGCACCCAGCTGGCGGATCGCCGCCGCGCCGGCCGCCAGTCCGGGGAACACCAGATCCAACAGATTGAAGAGGGCGGGGGCCAGGTCGGGTTGCTGTTGGAAGGAGGCAGGCACGGGATCTCCAGCTTTCAGATGAACAGGGTGAAGGCCAGGCCCACGGCCAGGGCGGCGCTGATGGACAGCAGGGTGCCGATCAGGACGTACTCGGCGAAGGCCCGCTCATCCATGTCGCGGTAGCGGGCGAAGGCTTTGGCCGCAAGCAGCAGGCCCAGCCCGGAGAGGGTGCCGCTCAGGGCCATCAGGCAGACAAGACCGCGTTCCAGCCGGCCGATCATGCGTCCGCGGGCGGGTTCGGGCGAAGGGCCCGCCGCCGTGACGGCGGCCGGCAGCAGGTCGATCCGCTTCAAGAAAAAGGCGACGGGGTGGTTGGCCTCCATCACGGCCAGCCACAGCGCGGCGGCCGTCACCAGCAGGCGGTGGCCGGTATCGGGCGGAAGCGCGGAGAGCAGTGCATTGCTCGCGGCCCAATGGTCCAGCGCCCTGGCCAGGGCGACGCGCGGGTGGCCGACCATGGCGGCCTCGCCCGCCACCAGGGCCAGCAGGAGGAGGGCCAGGGCCAGGGACAGGGTCCGGGCCAGGTGGGGATTGGCCAAGCGCCGCAACAGGAGGATGTGGGCCGCTTGCGCCGCCAGCAGCATGGTCCAGACGGCCACGGGCGCCGGCAGGTCGAGCAGGAGGGCGGCCAGGAGCATCTGGACGAGCACAAGCGCAATCTGGGCGCCCCACCCGCGGAGGCCTGGACGGGGCGCCCAGGCGTGCCGGGTGACCAGCGCGACCAGCAGGAGAAGCAGGAAGGCGTCCGTGCTCATGGCCTCTCTCCATCGTCCGGACAGGCAAGGAATCGCTCGTCCAGATCCTGCGCCGCCTGCTGCAGCAGACGGCGGACTTCCGGCAAGTGCCGCCCCGCCTGGTGCTTGTACACGCCCCGCGTGCTGAGGCCCAGGCCCTGGGCGATCTCATCCACGGACTGGCCGGAGGCGAGACGGCCGAGGATGGCGTGGGTGCCCGGCTTCCAACCCTCCATCATGCCCGCCAGCAGGGAGAGGGCGGCGTTGGCCAGGGCGGGCGCGGGCCGCCCCACCCCCGTTGCCTGGATCACCGTGCGACGCTGGGACTTGAGGCGGGTGAGCAGCTCCCGCGCGGCGATGAAGGCTGGACCGTCCATGGCCAGGGCGGCCTTGGGATTGATGTCGGTGCTGAGGGGGCCCGCCGCCAGGGCGAAGCGGGCCGCCACGGGAGCGATCCGGCTGAGCAGGACGGGCAGCCAGGGCAGGATGCCGTGGAAGGAGCGGAACAGCGCCTGGAACTCGTCCCCCAGGGTGATCGTGCCGGGAGAGAGCAATTCGGAGCCGGCGAGGACGTCCAGCTCCTGCAGGGAACCGGCCAGTCTTCGCTGGAAATCGGCCCGATCCGGGATGACCCGGGAGCGGACCAGATCGGCGATCATCACCACGACGGTCATGTTCGACTGTACCAAAACAGTGCATTAGAAGCAAGATGAACTTAATAGGTGCAGGTAATGTGATTTGAACCGAATAAGTTCATTTCACGCCGCCGCGAAAGAGAGTCATGGCCGTCCCGATGAGAGAGGAGACCTCCGTCATGTTGCCGGGAACGATCATGGTGTTGTTGGTCTTGGCCAGCTGGCCGTATGCGTCCACCGCCTTCTCCGCCACCTTCAACTGCACGGCCTGCTCGCCGCCCGGCTGGCGGATGGCCTCGGCGATCTTGCGGATGGCGTCCGCGGTGGCTTCCGCCACCGTGGTGATGGCGGCGGCCTCGCCCTGGGCCATGTTGATCTCCGCCTGCTTCTCGCCCTCGGAGCGCGCGATGGCCGCCTCCCGCTCACCGGTGGCGATGTTGATCTGCTCCTGGCGCCGGCCCTCGGAGGCGGCGATGAGGGCGCGTTTCTCGCGCTCGGCGGTGATCTGGGCCTGCATGGAGCGCAGGATCTCGGCCGGCGGGGTGAGGTCCTTGATCTCGTAGCGCAGCACCTTGACGCCCCAGTTGAGGGCGGCTTCGTCCAGGGCCTGCACCACGGAGGCATTGATGGCGTCGCGCTCCTCGAAGGTCTTGTCCAGCTCCATGCGCCCGATCACGCTGCGCAGGGTGGTCTGGGCCAGCTGGCTGATCGCCACCACGTAATTGCTGGCGCCGTAGCTGGCGCGCATGGGGTCCGTCACCTGGAAATAGAGGATGCCATCCACGGTGAGCTGCGTGTTGTCCCGCGTGATGCAGACCTGGCTGGGCACGTCCAGCGGGATCTCCTTGAGCAGGTGGCGATAGGCCACCCGGTCGATGAAGGGAAGAAGGAAGCTGAGGCCGGGCGAGAGCACCACGTGGAACTTGCCCAGGCGTTCCACCACGAAAGCGTGCTGCTGAGGCACCACCTTGATGGCGCTCATGATGAAAATGCCGGCGATGACCAGCAGAAGCAGGGCGATGGTCTCCATGACGACTCCGGATTTGGCGGTGGCTATTTCTCAAGCAGCAGGCAACTGCCGTCGATCTTGCGGATGACGTGTTCACCCGGCGCGGGTTCTCCCGGGCCGGCCCAGCGGGCGGCCCAGCTGGCACCGCGGTGCTGGACGCGCGCCGTGCCGTCCTCCTCCCAGCGATCGACCCGGACCCGGGAGCCGATGTCGAGGAGCATGTTGCGATCCTCCTGGACGCCGGGGGCGGGCGGTTGCCGGCGACGATGCAAGTACCAGAGGAAGACGGCGCCACCACCCACGACGGCGGCGGCCAGCATCTGCCCGATGCTGGCCAGGCCCAGGTGGGCGGCCAGGGCGGCCGCCACGGCACCCAGGGCCAGCATGAGCAGGTAGAAGGTGCCGGTGGCCAACTCCACCGCCACCAGCAAGGCGGCGGCGATCCACCAAAAGACGGCTCCACTCTGGATCATGGCGGTTCTCCCTTGCTGATGGTGAGGACCTGGCGGGGGTGCCAGCGCATCCCAGGTGGGAAGGCGCCATCCAGCATACGCCGATTCCGGCCAGGAGTCAAGGAGTTCGTGCTCGGCGGGGCGGGGCGGTGGGGATCCAATCGATCACCGTGCCGCCACCTTCCTCGTAGAAGGGGCTGACCAGCCAGTTGCGGCCGCCGTGGCGCAACACTCGAAAATCCCGGACACGGAACTTCCTGCCTGTGTGGATGTCCTCCCGCCAGGCGCTGAGCCGGGGCACGGGCCGGAACAGGTAGAGCAGCCTCAGCACCTCCTCCCGCCGATCATCGGGGATGATGTACTCCTCGAATCGGACCTGTCCGATGGTGAGCCGTCGGGTGGGAAAGGGCAGGCGTTCGACGTGCGGATCATGGCTCATGGCGTGTGTTCCTCCGGTTGTTGGTGGGGAGAACGCCGGCGGCGGCCCGAGGTGCCGGCCATCCGGTCAAGAACACCACCCCGGCGCGGACCGCGTTCGCAAGGCGGGACAGATGTCCACACAAGCGGCGCGGATCGGCCCGAATGTCATGCCGGTGGATCGTCCAGCCATTGTTCCCCGGCTCTTGCTTCCCGACCTTGGTGCAAATCAACCGACAGGATGCCCTCAACGTGAACCGCGGCGCACGAGCCATTTTCGGCTGGGTGATGTATGACTTCGCCAACAGCGCCTATGCCGTGGTCATCCTGGCGGTCATCTTCAATGCCTACTTCGCACAGGAGGTGGCGGGCGGCGCGGCCGGGACCACCTTCCACCTGCTGGGCCACAGCTTCGCCATTCCCGGTGCCAGCATTTTCAGCTTCGTCAATGCGCTGGCCATGGGCCTGGTGGGCCTCGCCTCCCCCGTGCTGGGCGCCCTGGCCGACTACAGCGGGCGCAAGCGGCGCTACCTGTCCTGGGCCTGGCTGGGCGGCGTGGCCAGCACGGCGGCCCTCGTCTGGGTGGGGCCGGGCGACCTGTGGCTGGCCACCCTGCTCTTCGTGGTCAGCAGCGTGGGATTCAGCGCCGGATCCGTCTTCTACGACGCCTTCCTGCCGGAGCTGGGCGACAGCCGGCTGGCGGGCCGCATCTCGGGGGCGGGCTACGCCGCGGGATACCTGGGCGGGGGCTTGCTCCTCGTCGTCATCCTGCTGCTCAAACAGCAGTGGCCGGGCTTCGACTACCGCCACAGCTTTCCCCTCACCGCCCTCTGGTGGCTGGTCTTCGCCCTGCCCACCATGCTGTGGCTGAAGGACCGGCCCGTGGAGATCCCGGCCGGGCGGCTGGGCGGCTACCTCAAGATCGGCCTGCGGCGCGTGCGCCGCACCCTGGCCCATTTCCGCGAGCTGTCCGTGCTGGAGCGCTTCCTCCTGGCCAACCTCATCTATTCGACGGGCATCGAGAGCGTGATCCGCCTCGCCTCCATCTTCGGCGCCCTGGAACTGGGCATGGCCCAGGGTGAACTCGTGCTCTTCTTCCTGGTCATCCAGGGCACGGCCCTGGTCGGCGCCATGGCCTTCGGCTGGGCGGCGGACCGCTTCACGCGCCGTGGCGCCTTGCTGGCCACGCTGGGCATCTGGGTGCTCACGCTGCTCTGGGCTTGGCAACTGGGCTTGTTCGGGAACGCCCTGCGCGAGTTCTGGCTGGTGGGCGTGCTGGCCGGCCTGGCCATGGGCGGCAGCCAGGGCGTTTCCCGGGCGCTGCAGAGCATCCTGCTGCCGGCCGGCATGGAGAACGAGTTCTTCGGCTTCTTCACACTGAGCGGGCGCCTGGCCAACATCCTGGGCATGGTCAGCTTCGGACTGGTCACCTGGATCACGGGGGACATGCGCCTGGGCATCGTCTCGCTGCTCTTCTTCTTCCTGGCGGGGATGGGCCTGCTTCTGCGCGTCAACGTGACCGAGGGGATCCGGCAGGCGGAGCGCTTCCGCCGGGCGATGGGAGGGTGAGCATGGAGCAGGCCCGGCAGCCGGTTCTGCGCGGAGAGCGCCTCATCCTGCGGGAACTGGTCCCGGCCGACACCCCCGCGCTCTTCCGGCTCATGTCCGATCCGGCTGTGATGCGCTACTGGAGTCGCACGCCCTTCACCGATGTGTGGGAGGCGGCGGAGCTGATCGAGGCCATCCGCCTCGACACGGCGGCCGGCGCGCTGTGGGAATGGGCGCTCGAGTCCAAGGAAGGGGACGGCCTGATCGGAACCTGCACCCTGCACCATCTCAACCCGCGGCACCGCCGCGCCGAGATCGGCTGCGCGCTGACGCCAGGACAATGGGGGCACGGCTTGATGAGGGAGGCGATGGCCTTGGTCATCACCCACACCTTTGCCGACCCGGCCAGCGGGGGCCTTGGCCTGGAGCGCATCGAGGCGGACACCGACCCGCGCAACACCGCCACCCTCTCCCTGCTCAAGCGGCTGGGCTTCCGGGCGGAGGGTCTCCTGCGCCGGCGCTGGTGTGTGGCGGGAGCCTGGTCGGACAGCGCCATTTTCGGGCTGCTGCGCGCGGAGTGGACGGAGGCGGGCGCCAGGGACCTCCATCCCGGTCTTCCCCCGGGCAAGGGGCGGGAGTAGGAATGGCACAGAACACCTGGACCCGCCGCCGCCGCGAGAAGCGCAAGCGCGAGGAGCAGGACCGGCACGAGGAGCGCCGCGAGCAGCGCCGCGCCAGCCTGATGGAGCAGGGCCACGTCCTGGGCCTGGAGGAGGCCGAGGAGCAGAGCGACCAGGCCCTCCATCGCACCGTGCGCAGCGGCTCCCGCCGCGGTGTCGAGGGCGGGGAGGGCGCGGCCGGCCTAGTCGAGGCGTTGGTCGTCCACTACCGGCGCAACCACTACGAGCTGCGCCTGGCAGATGGCCGCACCGTGGCGGGCGCCAGCCGCTCCACGACGCGCACGCCCCACCATGACGCCACCCTCATCGCCGTGGGCGACCGCGTGCTGGTGAACGTGGCGGAGGGGGTCATCGCGGAGGTGCTGGCCCGCCGCAACCGCATCAGCCGCGCCTCGAAGATCCACCGCGAGGTGGAACAGGTGCTGGTGGCCAACGTGGACCAGATCCTGGTGGTGGCCTCGGTGCAGGACCCCTATCTCAAGCCCGGGCTCATCGACCGCTACCTGCTGTCCGCCGAGCGCTTCGGCATCCAGGCCCTGGTCTGCCTCAACAAGATCGACCTGGCACCGCCCGAAGCGTGGGAGGACGTGGCCGTCGCCTATCGCGAGGCGGGGCTGCGCGTGCTCGCCTGCTCGGCCACCGACGGCCGGGGGTTGGATGATCTGCGCGAGGCCCTGCGCGGCCGGGTGAGCGTGCTCTCGGGCCAGTCCGGCGTGGGCAAAAGCTCCCTGCTCAATGCCCTGGATCCAGACCTGCGCCTCCCCGTGGGCGAGGTGATGCGCCAGGCGCGCAAGGGCCGCCACACCACCACCCACTCGCGCCTGATCCCCTTCCGCTTCGGCGGCTACGTGGCCGACACGCCGGGCATCAAGGAATTCACCCTGTGGCGCATGACGCCGCAGGAGGTGGCGGCCCTCTACCCGGAGCTGCGGGAATGGGCGGCGAAATGCCGATTCAACGACTGCACACACACCCACGAGCCGGATTGCGCGGTGCTGGAGGCGGTGGACGCGGGCAGGGTCAACCCGCTGCGCTTCCGCACCTACCTGCAGATCGTGGAGAGCCTGCTAGAGGAGGGCGGATGAGCTACCATGTCTTCATCGTCGACGACGACCGGGAGACCCGGCGCCTGCTGGGCGAATTCGTCGGCGGGCTGGGCCATGAGGTCCACACCTTCGCCAACGGCCGCGAGGCGCTGGAGGGCGCCGCGGTCTGCACGCCGGACCTTGTGCTGCTGGACGTCAACCTGCCAGACATCTCCGGCATCGCCGTGCTGGAGAAGCTGCGCGCCATGCACGCCGCCCTTCATTGCGTCATGATCACGGGGGAGTTCAGCAGCAAGAACGTGGTGGAGTCCATGCGCCACGGCGCCTCCGACTTCCTCATCAAGCCCATCAACCTGGAACAGCTGCGCCTGGTGGTGGACAAGGTGCGGCGCGAGATCCGCGACCGCATGCAGATGGAGCTCCTGCAGAAACAGCAGGGGGACGGCCGCTTCTCCACCATCATCAGCACGTCCCACGCCATGAAGCGCGCCCTGGATGCCACCGCCAAGGTGGCCGCCTCCACGGCCAACACCGTGCTCATCCGGGGCGAGACGGGCACGGGCAAGGAGCTCTTCGCCCGCGCCCTCCATTTCAACTCGCCGCGCGCCACCGAGCCCTTCATCGAGGTGAACTGCTCGGCCATCCCGCCCCAACTGCTGGAGAGCGAGCTCTTCGGCCACGAGAAGGGCTCCTTCACCGACGCCAAGGAGCGCAAGATCGGCCTCCTCGAGCGCGCCCACGGCGGCACCTTCTTCCTTGACGAGATCGGTGACATGGACTTCAACCTGCAGGCCAAGATCCTGCGGGTGCTGGAGGAGCGGGCCGTGCGGCGGGTGGGCGGCGACCGCCTCATCCCCGTGGACATCCGCTTCGTGGCAGCCACCCACAAGAATCTGGACGACATGATCCAGCAGCACGTCTTCCGCGAGGACCTCTATTTTCGCCTGAGCGTGATCGTGCTGGACCTGCCGCCGCTGCGGGAGCGGGAGGAGGACGTGGCCGTGCTGGCCGAGTACTTCCTCAAGCGCTTCTGTCGGGAGCACGCCCGGACAATCAAGGGCTTCACGCCGCAGGCGTTGCAGGCCATGCGCTCCTATCCGTGGCCGGGCAATGTGCGGGAGCTGCGCAACGCGGTGGAGCGCGCCGTCCTCATCGAGGCCGACGACTGGGTCGACACGGAACACCTGCGGCTCTATCGGCGGCGCGCCACCCGCGAGGGCGGCAACGGTGACGGGGCGCCCCGCCAGCGCATCGGCTACGATTTCGAGATCCCGGAGAGCGGTTTCTCCCTGGACGAGTTCGAGCGGATCCTGCTGGCGCGGGCCATGAAGCAGACCCGCTACAATGTCTCGAAGGCGGCGCGCCTGCTTGGCCTCAGCCGCGAAACGATGCGCTACCGCATCAAGAAGCACGAGCTGTCCCTTGATTGAGCTGATCCGGCTTGCCGGCAAGCCGGCGGAGCGCTGATGCGGTCCCTTCTTCTCAGACTGCTGCTGCTGGTGGTGGATCTGCTCATCCTGGCGACCGCCCTGCTGGCCGGAATGACGCTGGCGCGGCCGGAGCTGGTGGCGGTGGCGGACGGCGCCGCCTGGGCCGCCGCCCTGCGCATCTTCCTGTTTCAATGTGTGTTGTGGATGATCCTTGCCTGGCAGGAGGGCCTCTTCCGACTGGATGTGCGGGATCCCTGGGACAGCTACTTCGCCGCCCTGCGCGCCCTGGCCCGTAGCGCCCTGCTCTTGGCGCTGCCCCTCTTCCTCTTCCGCCTGGCCCTGCCCGTCAACGGCCTCATCCTGGGCCTGCTGATCGCCCTGGCGCTGGTGCCCCTGGGCCGCGCCCTGCTCCAGTCCGCCCTCATCGGGCGTCTCTCGGCCCTGCGGCGGGCGCTCATCGCGGGCAACCCCCAGGGCCTGGGCCTCTTCTTCAGCCTTCCCAAGTGGGAACGCACCTGCCGGGCCCTGGGCGTGGTGGGCGTGCTGGAGCTGCCGGGCCAAGCGCCCGCGGCGGCGGCCTACCCGCTGCCGGTGATGGGTGGCCTGGACTCCCTGGCCGCGGTGGTGGCGCGGGATCACGTGCGGCAGCTGCTCATCTGCGCGCCGCGCCTGTCCCGTGACGAGCTGGGCGAGCTTCTGCGCCAGTCGGTGGGGCGCGTGCCCCAGCTCTACATCCTGCCAGACGTCGCCGTGCTGGACATCGCCGAGGTGGAGATCGGCCGGGTGGGCGGCCAGCCGGTCCTGCTCTTCAACCAGGGATTGCGCAGCCCTTTCAATGCGGGCCTCAAGCGCGCCGTGGACATTGTGGGCGCCCTGGTCGGCCTGGTGGTGCTGGGCCCCTTGATGGCGGCCATCTGGCTGGCCGTCAAACTGAGCAGCCCCGGCCCCGCCATCTACCGCCATCGCCGCTTCGGGGTGGGGATGAAGTACATTTTCCTCAACAAGTTCCGCACCATGGTGACCAACGCCGACGAGGTGCTGGAACGCCTCCTGGCCGCCGACCCGGCCGCCCGCGCCGAGTGGGAGGCCCAGTGCAAGTTGCGCCACGACCCGCGCATCACGCCGGTGGGGCGCGTGCTGCGCAAGTTCTCCCTGGACGAGCTGCCCCAGATCGTCAACGTGCTGCTGGGCGACATGTCACTGGTGGGGCCGCGGCCCATCAGCGAGGTGGAATTCGACAAGTACACGGTCTGGCAACAGAACCGCATGAGCGTGCGGCCGGGCCTGACCGGCCTGTGGCAGGTGAGCGGACGCGGCGACCTGGATTTCGACGACCGCGTCAAGCTGGACATGTACTACATCCGCAACTGGTCCATCTGGCTGGACTTTCGCATCATCCTCAAGACCCTGACCGTGCTGGTGTCCAAGGAGGGAGCCTATTAAGCACTGGCTGCCTGCTCGCTCGCCCGGCCTGCTGGATCCATCGGACACTTCTCGCCTTCTCTTCTGGTAAGCCCCGCTTTCCAGCATCCACTCAGCCCCAATTGGCGTTGGCAAGGCAGAGCTTGATCGCCATAAAAAATTATGGCGGAATTGCTGGTTTTGCCTTATGATGAGGCCGACGCTGTGCGCTTCGATTGGGATGACAACAAGGATGAGGCGAACCACGCCAAGCACGGGGTGTCCTTTGCGGAGGCCCAAATGGCCTTCCTGGATCCGCGGCGCGTGATTGCCCGGGACCTTGGCCACAGCCGGGATGAGGACCGCTTGTATTGCATCGGGCAAACCAAGCGGGGCATTCTCACGGTGAGATTCACGATACGTGATGAAGTGATCCGCATTATCGGCGCCGGGTTCTGGAGGAAGGGGAAGGCACTGTATGACTTCGAGAACCGTTTCCGGAGAGGAGCCGCGCGGGCGGCTTCAGGCCATCAGGGACTTTCTGCCACCGCCGGACGAGTTGGCCTTTCGCGAGGAGAGCGTCAAAGTCACCCTGGTGCTCAGCCGCGCCAGCGTCGACTTCTTCAAAGCCGAGGCCAGGAAGCACCACACCCAGTACCAGCGAATGATCCGGCGATTGCTGGACGCGTATCAGGCAGCCCATGCCGATGGCTCGTCCACGCAGGAGGAAGCGCCGCTTCAGGCTGGGGGGGAAGCCCGCAGTACACGCGAGGGGAGAGTGGCCACGGCCCGGTAGGCCTCGTGGATCTCCCCGGTGAAGCTCAACTCGCCCCCCTCGCGCAGGACGACCAGGTCGCCGCCCGCCATGCGCACCGTCACCGGCCAGCGCAGCGCCTCCTCCTCCTCGAGCAGCAGGCAACTGGCCACGGCCCCTGTGCCGCAGCCCCAGGTCTCGCCCTCGACCCCTTTCTCCCAGGCCCGCAGGTGGACCAGGTCGTCGCCCAGGCGGCGGGCGAACATGACGTTGACGCCCTCCGGCGCGTAGGCGGGATGGAAACGAAGCAGGGGGCCGACCTCGGCGATGGGGAATGCCTCCAGGTCGCCGGACACCGCGCAGACCAGATGGGGCACGCCCACCCGGATGAAGCCCAGCAAGAGGGCGCCACGCAGGAGGGGTGGCAGGCTGGCGTCGGCGGCGAGGGCTTTCTCGCCCAGGCCGCGCGCCTCGGGCGGACTCAGCCACAGGCGGCTGCGGTTGCCGGACTCCAGCCGGGCGCGCTGCAAACCGGCGCGGGTGCTGAAGGACAGCTCTTCACCGCGGCCCAGGCCCAGGCCGGCGGCGAAGCGGGCACAGGCGCGGGCCCCGTTGCCGCACATGCGGGCCTCGCTGCCGTCGGGGTTGAAAATGCGCATGCGGAAGTCGGCGGCGGGATCCTCCTCCACCAGCAGAAGGCCGTCGGCCCCGGCCCCCAGCCGCCGCTCGCAGAGCCAGCGGGCCAGCGGCGCCTCGCGCCCGTCGAAGCGCCGGTCGCGGTGGTCCACGGCGACGAAGTCGTTGCCGCAGGCGCTGAGCTTGGTGAAGAGAAGTTCCATGATTCCCCAAACGCTATCGCCATCGGGATCACTATCGTTCTCGGGATCGGGATCGGGATCGCTATCGCAATCGGGATCGACCTCCCGAATCCTCCCGACCGTGGTCCCTGAAGACGTCAACAGGTCGGATCATCTGCCCAGGATCCTCGTCAGCTCGCCGTGCAGCTTGTAGAGGTCCCCCGCGCCCACCGTGGCCACGATCTCGTCATCGGCCAGGCGGTCTTCCAGCTCCGCGACCAGCTCCGCCGCCGAATCGACCGCCAGGCTGCGCGGAGCCATCAGCCAGGGCAGGATGCTGCGGTGGCTGATGCCGTCCGCCGGCAATTCGCGGGCGGCGAAGACCGGCCAGAGGATGGCGCGGTCGGCGGCGCCCAGCGCCTCGCCCGTGGCCTGGGCAAAGGCCCGCACCCGGCTGAAGGTGTGTGGCTGGTGGATCACCGTCACCGGCCCGGAGCCGATTTCCCGCAGCCCCTGGATGAAGGCGGCGATCTCGCTGGGGTGATGGGCGTAGTCGTCGTAGAGGCGTCGCCGCCCGCTGACCGCCACCAACTGGAAGCGCCGGTGCAGGCCGGAGAAACCCTCCAGGGCCGCCGCCGCCCGGGCGGGATTGATCGTACGGCCCCACTCGCCGAACAGGAGCCAGCCCAGCGCCGTGGCCGCATTGAGCCGGTTATGGGCGCCGGGCAGCCCCAGCCGGACGGAGAGGCGCAGCGGCGCTTGGCCTTCCAGCCGGCCGAGCAGATCGAAGGCGTTGCCCGCCCCGCCGCGGGGCACCACGCGCAGGTCCGCCGTCCGTTCCTCGCCCACCGTCAGGCGCCGCCGCCGCCCCTGGCGCACGCAGGCCGGCAGATAGGGTCGCCCGCCCAGGGCGCCCGCGCCCAGCTGCTGGATGATGGGCGCCCCGCCACGGATCTGCTCCGCCAGCTGGTCGAAGGCCTCCTCCATCAGCTTGCGGGTGGGGTAGATGTCGGCATGGTCCCAGTCCACGGCCCCCAGCACCAGATGCGTGGGGTGCAACTCGAGAAAGCTGCGATCGAACTCGTCCGCCTCGCAAACGCGGACCTGCCCCTCCCCCAGCCTGGCCGGCGGCAGCCGGTCATGGGTGCCGCCGATGAACCAGCCGGCATCCGGGGCGCAGTCCTGGAGCAGGCGGGCCATCATCGCCGTGATCGTCGTCTTGCCGTGGGTGCCCGCCACCGCCACCGCCACCGGCGTCTCGCAGAGCCGGGCGAGCAGCTCGGCCCGGCGCAGGACGGGCAGACCACGGGCCAGGGCCGCGGCCAACTCGGGATGAGCCAGGGTCATGGCGGCGGTGCGCACGACCAGGTCCGTCTCCTCGGGCAGGTCGTTTTGCTGGAGGCGGACGGGAATGCCGGCGGCCAGCAGTTCCTCCACCACCGGCGTGCGCTCGCGGTCGCTGCCGCTCACCTGGTGCCCCGCCTCGTGGAGGACCCGGGCCAGGCCGTTCATGCCGGCGCCGCCGATGCCGGCGAAATGGATGCGCATGGGAAGACCGTGAAGAGTCACGCCTGCTCCTGTCCTGCCGGATGGACATGCGCCGCCCGCGCCGGGCGGCGACGGCGAAGATAGGGCTTCAGCGCGGTCCGCCCCGCGCCGGATGGTCCGCCGTTCTGGACAACGCCTCCGTCTGGATCAAAATCCACCGTCCGGGCGGAAACCTGCGGCCCGCCGCCGGGGTGTTGTCCCGCCCGAAGAGCGTGGAGCTGGCATGAAGAGTGGATTCGACTGGCTGAACGGAGGCGCCCCCCTGCTGACCGCCTGGCTGTTGGAGCGCCACGGGGCGGAGCTGCACCGCCGCGGCTTTTTGCCTCTCCTGGAGGCCCTGAGCCAGGGAAGGCGGACCGCCCCGGAGGCGACCGCACCCTTGCTCGCGCACGTCCTCGGCGCGCTCTGGGATGGACGGGCGGACCCCTTCCTGGACTATGTCGACGGCATGGCGGCGGATGGCGCCGAGGTGCCGTCGGCCCTGGCGGACGATCTTCGCCGGTGGCGGGAATGGTCCACCCTTCCCTTCGCCGAGGCCTGTCGCCGGCTGGAGAGGACTTTGCCGTCCCCGTGCGGGAACAGCGCCCTTGTGGCCTGCTGCCAGGGATGGCGCCTGCTGGCGGAGGGGCGGCCCCGGGAGGCGGCCCCCCTCTTCGGGGAGGCGCGGCGCCAGGCGCGGGATGGGCATTGGGCGGCCCTGGCCCACCTGGCGGATGAGGGCCTGAGCCAGGTGGCGGGACTCGGAGTCTGGCGCGGCTCAGGCGTGGCTGAGGCGAGACCCGGATCCGGACCCGGGCACAACCGGGAGCAGGAGCGCCTGCGCCGGCGCGAAGCCTGTTTCCTGGCCTGCCACCGCCACGGACGGATGGTGGGCGCTTCCGCCCCCTTCCTGGAGTTGCTCCGGCGCTTGCGCCAAGCCGCCGCCGACCGCCTGCCCCTTCTCCTTGTGGGCGAGACGGGCACCGGCAAGGAGCTGGCGGTGGCCTACCTGCATCAGTTGGCCTATCCGGAGGGTCGCCCCCTGGTGGCCGTCAATTGCGCCGGACTGGGCGAGGCGCTGGCCGAGGCCGAACTCTTCGGCTCCGTGCGCGGCGCTTTCACCGGGGCAGTGGAGCGGGAGGGCCTGGTCGCCCAGGCGGAGGGCGGCCTCCTGTTCCTGGACGAGTTTGGCGCCCTGCCCCCCTCCGTCCAGGCCCGTCTCCTGCGTTTCCTTGAAGATGGCGTCTACCGACGGGTGGGCGAGGCGCGGGAGCGCCGGGTGGAGCTTCGCGTGGCGGCGGCCACCTGCGAGGCGGAAAAACTGGGAGTCGGCTTCCGGCAGGATCTCCTGCACCGCGTGGCCGGTCGGGTGATCGAGGTGCCGCCCCTGGCGCGCCGCCTGGACGACCTGCCCCTCCTGGCCCGGGCCTTCCTTCATGAGGCGGGCGTGGCGGACCCTCTGCGTCATGCGGCCTGCTCGCCGGCGACCTTGGTCACGCTGGCACGGGCGGCCTGGCCTGGCAATCTGCGGCAGCTGCGCCACTTGATGCACCGCCTGGCTCCGCTGGCGTCGGATGAGATCCTGTCCGAGCTGCGCGCCCTGCCGCCGGCCGGGGCGGATGCGGCGGGCAAGACGGAGTCGGGGAAGGACCTGCGGGTGGAGTTGGGCGACTTGCCCCTGCGCGAGGCGCTGGCCCGCTTTGAATGGCGTCACATCCAGGCGGCCCTAGCGCTCACCGGCCAGAACAAGCGGCTGGCCGCCGCGCGGTTGGGGATCAGCCTGCCCACCCTGTATGCACGACTCAAGGGCGCCACCGGGCGGGGACTTTGAGCGCCGCCGGCCTCCGCCTTGCCGCTCTTGGAGGTCAATTCTACCTTCTGATTGAGGGGCAAGCGCATGCCTCCCAAGCTCAAATCAAGGGGTCAACCTCCCATCGTGCAGAATCCAACCCCATCCACCACGCCCGTCCTGCGCTTCCTGCTGCTCTTGGCGGCGCACAAGTCCCTCGTGCTCTGGATCGTCCTGCTCAGTTGCGGCATCACGGCCGTGTACAGTCTGGTCATGACGAAGACCTTCGAGTCGCGCGCCGTCATCGCGCCGCCCTCGGGCAGCACCAGCCTGATTTCCGGCATCCTTGGCGACCTGCCCATGGGCGACCTGCTCGGCGGCCTGGCCGGAGGCATGGGCGGCGATGCGCACGGTGGCTATTTCGTGGTGCTGCTCAACAGCCGGCAGGTTCATGAGGAGCTGATCCGCCAGTTCGGCCTACGCGAGCACTACAAGATGAAATCGGCCAAGATCGAGGACCTGCTCAAGGCGGTCGGCAAGCGCGTCAGCGCGGAGATGGATTTCGAGAGCGGCATGATCGTGCTTGGCGTGCGCGATCGCGATCCGGAGCTGGCCCATCGCATGGCGGTGTGGCTGGTGGAGCGCCTGGAGGCCCTCAACCACGACCTCAAGACAAAACGGGCCCGCAACAACCGCCAGTTCGCCGAGCGCGAGGTGGGCATGATCCGCCAGGAGCTTGATTCGCTGGAGCACGCGATGACGGCGTTCCAGCAGTCCAGCCGCCTGCTGGAGCCGGTGGAGCAGGGCCGGGCCCTGCTCGGCGAGTACAGCGAGATCAAGACGCGGGAGGCGATCAAGGAGCTGGAACTGCGGGTGGCCCGCACGAACTTCGGCGAGGATCATCCCTTGGTGAGGACGACGGAGGGGGAATTGGCGGCCTTGCGTGCCCAGCTACGCAAATCATGGGAGAGCGGAGGCGGGGAGCTGTCCCTCGCCCTCAGCCAGCTGCCCGCCGCCACGATGGACCATCTGCGCCTGAAGCGTGAGCTGGAGATCGCCAACAAGAAACTGCTCTTCATGCTGCCCCAGCTGGAGCAGGCCAAGCTGGACGAAGTGAACGACATCCCCGTCCTCGAGGTGCTGGATCCGCCCGTGGTGGCGGAGAAGCGCATCAAGCCGAAACGGACGATCATGGTGCTCACCGCCGGCTTGCTCTCCATGCTGGTGGCCAGCGTCGTCGTCCTCTTCCTGGATCGGCTCGAACAGGATCCCGCCTTTGCCGGGGCCTGCCGTGACCTGGGCTCACGACTGTGGACCCGGCGGCGCGCGTCATGAGGGCAGCCCTTTCCCTGGCGATTCTCCTCCTGCTCACGGCCGCTTGCCGGCGGGAGGCCGATCCGGCCCTGATCGAGCGGCACTTCCTGCCCGGCACGGAATACACCATCACGGCGCACATGAGGAGCGAGCGGTCCCTCCACGTGGAAGGGCCGGGTGGCGAGCTGCGCCCCATGGGACGGGAGCAGCGGCAGGAGATGACCACGCGCTCACTCCTGCGGGTGGATCCGGCCACGGACGGGATCTGTCCGGTGGAGCTGGAGGTGCCCCTCTATCGCGTCTCCCTGCCCGACGAGCGGGTCCGCGTGAACCTGACGGGCTGCCTGGGCCTGGGCCGCTACGAAACGGCCACCCGCCGGCTGGACTGGGAAGGGATCAAGGACAGCCTGTGGTCGGCCCCGGCGATGGTGGACAGCGGCTGGACCGTGCAGGTCCTGCCCCTGCCGGAGGCCGCCGCCTATCTGCACTCCACCATGCTGCTCCTGGGTTCGTCCCTCAGCGACAGCACCAGGCGCCTGATGCCGGGACAGGGTTGGCGGGAGGAAAGCCGCCAGGAGACGATGATCGGCCAGTGGCCGGTGGCTTGGCGCGAATTGCGCACGGTCACGCTACGGACGGTGGTGGACGACCTGGCCATCTTCGACGTGAAGGTTGAGCTGGAGATCGACCCGCCCAACGCTGGGGCGACCTTGTCCCTGGAGGGTGAAGGCAGCGGCCGCATCGACTTCGACCTGCGCCGACGATTCACGGCCGCCAACCTCCTGGAGACCCGGATGACGATCGAGGTGGTGGACAGCAGCGCCACGTGGATCGCCCGCTCCGCGACCAGCCTGGATATCCGGACCGCATCCCGTCTCATGCCCTGACGTTGGTAAAGACCGTGGCCGGCAAGCCGATAGAGTCATGTCCGCCGATCATGTCTATGGGAGTCCGATGGACTGGCAGATGATCCAGCAAAGTTTCCGCGGTTCTTTCGAGGGGGCCGTGTGGCTGCTCATCCTGCTGGTCATGGCCGCCCTGCTCCTGCCCGTGCTTTGGCATGTGGCGACCCGCCAGTTGGGTGAACGGCGCCGCCTGGGCCGGATCCGCCGCCGGCTGCAGGCCCAGGGCCTGTCGAGCGATGACTGGCGGCTGGTGGAGAGCGCCATCGCCGCCACCTGCCCCGGGCAGCCCCACCGCCTTCTGGAGAACGTCAGCCTCTTCCACGCCTGGCTGGACAGCCTGCCGGAACTGGATCAGTCCCCCCAATTGCAGGCCAGGCTGGGACGGATCAAGGAACTGGCCTACCCCGACACTCCTCATGTCTTCATTCCCCACAGCACCAGGGACCTGGTGGCCGGCACCAGCCTCAACCTCGTGCTGCACCAGACGGGACAGGAGGCGACACCCTGCCTCGTGACGGAGGCGGGCATGCAGGGCCTGCGTCTGGCCCGGCGGGGAACCGCCCCTTTCCGGGGCAAGCCCGGGGACCGGGCCAGCCTGTTCTATCCGAGGCCCGAGGCCATGTACCATGCCATCGTGGAGCTGCGCGAGGTGGGCGAGGGCCACCTCCTCACCAGCCATTGCGCCCCCGGGAACTTCAAGGTCCGCCAACTGCGCGAGTTCTGGCGCGTTGATCTGGACATGGAACTGGCCTACCACGTCCTGGCCGAAGCCGGCGCCACCCATGAAGCGGGATTGCGCTCGGCGCCGGAGGCCCGCCAGGGCCGGCTGATCAACCTGTCGGGCAATGGCACCGCCATCGTCACCACCTCCCCCCCGCCTCGGGGCTCCATCATCGTCTTCACCTTGCACCTGCCTTCGCGGACTCTCCATGAGGTCCAGGGGGAGGTGTTGCATGTCACCACCAACCGCGAGTTCTCCCGCCTGCATGTCGTCTTCCGAAACCTGGATCCGGGCGACCAGGAGCTGATCATCCGCAACCTGTTCCTGCTCTACCGGGAACAGGCCGGCATGGAACCCTTGGTCGATTCCGGACCGGTGGTCGTGCAGAACCGCACCTAAGGATGGGCGGCCGTTTCGCCTCCCCCGCATGGCCGAGTGGCCGACCGACCAGTTCTTCTTACACCTGTCAAGCGCGCCCAAGGGCACCTTTGCGGCCGATCCCACGCCAGACATGGGACGGAATTGGCCCTGTTGGATGAGACCAGCGTTCTGTGAATGATGTTTATAATCCATAAATAATGATGCGTGGACTGGATGCTGGCACGATTTTCGCGGACAGTCCAGACCAGAGAGGATTGAGGGCTAAACGATTGTGATTCAATCGCTTAGCCACGCCCTGCCGCTTGGCTACATGGTTGCTTTCAGATGGGCCATTTGGTAGGTTGGGTGCTGCTTGTCACGCTTCTCACAATCAAAGACAGCTGGAGTGCAGAATGAAGGGTTGGTCCCACATTCGTCTCCGCCCGCCCAAATGGCTGGCCATCATGCTGATCGCCCTTCTCGCCGTCGGGACGGGCCACGCCGCGGACACAGGTAAGATCAGGGGAAAGGTTGTCGACTCCGAGACGGGGGAGGCCATGGTGGGCGCCAACGTCATCGTGCTGGAGTCGCAGCCGAAGAAGGGTGCCGCCACCGATCTGGACGGCGCCTTCCTCATCTCCCACGTCGCCATTGGCAGTTACGACGTGGAGATCTCCTACGCCGGCTACCACACCATCACCGTGACGGGCGTGGTGGTCACGCGCGACCTCACCACCGATCTCAAGGTGATCAAGCTCACGGGCAGCAGCATCAAGCTGGAAGACGTGACCGTGGTGGCCGAGAAGAAGGCCATCAAGCTGGACCAGGCGGGCCAGACGCTCACCGTGAGCGCGGAGGACATCGGCCGCTCCGCCGTCACGGAAGCCGCCGACATCATCAAAAAGATGCCCGGCTTCAAGGTGGACGACGAGGGCAAGCTGCACGCCCGCGGTGGTCGCGACACGGAGACGAAGTTCGTCATCAACGGCATTGACGCCCGCGACCCGCTGGTGGGCGGGCAGAACTTCGTCAACCTGGACGTGGCCAATATTGAAAATCTGGATGTCCTGTCGGGCGGCTTCGGGCCGGAGTACGGCCAGGCACAGGCGGCGGTCATCAAGGTGAGCACCAAGGAAGGCGACAACGACGCCTACCACGGCAAGGGCGAATGGCTGACGGACCAGCCCTTCGACAAGTTCTCCTTCAACACCGACCAGATGTCCTTCAATTATGGTGGTCCCCTGCCCTTCCAGCAGGGCGTGGAGAAGTACCGGCGCGCCACCTTCTTTTTCAGTGGAAGGGCCGCCCTCACCGACACCTACCTGCCCTACGACATCGACCGGGGCAGCTCGGACTACTTGAACCTGGGTCTCGACCTGCCCGAGCGGCAGAAGAACGAGTATCAGGCCAGTGTCAACCTGGCCTTCCCGCTCACCAGCGCCTCGAAGCTGAAGATCTTCGGCGAGCGCTACTACCGCAAGTGGGATCTCTATCCGGAGGGCGAAGGCGCGGCCAGCGGCAACTACGGCTACCCCTACCTCTACAATGTGCGCAACCGGCCGCGGGCGGAGGTGAACCGCAACGCCCTCTCGCTGACCTACACGACGGCCATCCCGCAGAACTCCTTCCTCGCCGTTGGACAGAGTTCCTCCTTCGAGGCGGTGCTGTACCGGAGTGAACAGAGGACCCTGATCACGCCCGCCAACCGCCAGCCGGGCGATTTCATGCTGGAGTTCTCGGCCCAGCAGCGGGCGCAGGAGGATGACAAGACCGCCTTCCTGGGCTACCAGGACCTGGACGGCAATGGCTATTTCGACGGCTACGTGGACGCCAACAACAACGGCGCTTATGACGGCTTCTACTACGACGGCAACGGCAACCCCATTTTCTCCGAGGGCTACGAGGACCTCAACCGCAACGGCCGCTGGGACCGGGGCGAGGATTGGATCGATCTCAACGGCAACGGCATCTACGATGCCGCGGAGCCCTACACCAACATCCCCAATCCGGCCACGGGCGTGAACAATCCCGGGTACGATCCCTGGGACCCCTTTGTGGACCTCAACGGCAATGGCCGCTGGGATGACGCCGAGCCCCAGACGCCGGAGCAGGACACCAACCACAACGGCCGCTGGGACGGCGAGCGTTTCCAGGATGTCAACGGCGATGGACGCTGGAACGGCTGGCATGAGCCCTTCACCGACCTGAACGGCAACGGCAGCTGGGATGAGGGCGAGCCTTTCGAGGACCTCAACGGCAATGGCGTGATGGATTGGGCCGAGGGTTACGACGACATCAACCGCGACGGCCGCATCAACTTCAAGGATGTGCGGGACGACAACGAGGATCTGGGTGAGCCCTTTGTCGACGGCGATCTGTTCTGGGACACGGGCGAACCCTTCATCGACCAGCCGGATGCCGTCACCGGACAATACAACGGCTTGTGGGATCCGGGGGAGATCTTCTTCGACCTGCCCTCCACGGAAGGCCGCTATGCCAACTGGCTGGCCAACGGGGGGCGGGGCAACCCGCCGGAACCCACCCTCAATGGCCGCTACGATGGTCCCAACTGGATCTTCGACGAGTACGAGCTATTCACGCGGCATGCGGATTTCATCAATGATCCCTATTCGCAGTACCACCAGTTCTACGGCGCCATCCGCAACATCGCCACGACGCCGGATGACCTGATCGAGAACGCCCATTTCCACGGCAGCGTGGTGGATGTCAGCCGTCCCGTGGTTTACGAGCACTACAATTTGAACATGAACGGGTCGGACTGGCCACGCGGCAAGGACCTGTACCGGCAGGGAACGGCGGGCGCGACCTGGCGGGAACGCAGTTCGGATCCCGACCTGATGGCGGTCATGGGCGGCCGCTACATGGATCCGCCCAACCGCAAGTGGGACGTGTGGGAGCCCTTCACGGATTACAACGCCAACGGCGTGCAGGACGGCGGGATCACCAACTCCACCCGTTACCTGTCCGAATGGGGCTTCCAGTACAACCAGCCGGGCTACTACGATTTCTTCCTGAATCCCGAGACCTTCGACACCCAGGCCCTGTGGCAGGAGCGCAGCTCCATCACCTGGTCCCTCAAGACCGAGTACCAGGTGCAGCTCAACAAGCACCACGACGCCCTCATGGGCTTCGAACTGCTTTATCGCGACATGGAGATGCAATCCATCGAGGAGCCGCAGATCCCCTATGACGGCCTCATCAAGCTGCCCGCCGACGCGCCTTATCCGGATCGCGGCAACTTCCGCGACTTCTACGAGCGCAAGCCCTGGGAAGGCGCCCTGTACCTGCGCGACAAGATGGAGTTCGAGGGACTCAACGTGCTGGTCGGCCTCCGCTACGACTTCCTCATCCACGACGACTCCTATGTGAGCAAGACGCGGGAGGATGCCAACGCCGGCAACCCGGGCGCCGTGGAAGCCGATCCTTCAACCAGCCGGTTCAGTCCGCGCCTGGGCATCAGCCACCCCATCACGGACCAGGCCAAGCTCTACTTCAATTATGGGCACTTCTACCAGGCGCCCAGCTACCAGTACTACTACCGCGAGGCGACGGGCGCCCGCGCCAACAACATCATCGTGGGCAACCCGAACCTCAGCTACGAGAAGACGGTGGAGTACCAGTTCGGCGTGGAGGCCCGCCTGCCCGACCTGGGCACCACGATCAACGTCCAGGGCTACTACCGCGACATTTTCGACCAGGTGACCTCCACCAGCGTGGAAGTGGCGCCGGGCTACACCATCGACATGTTCACCAACGGCGACTACGGCCGCAGCCGCGGCGTCAACCTGAGCGTGGAGCGGGGCGCGGCCCACAGCAGCGTCAGCTTCAACTACGAGTTGAGCTTCGCCTACGGCAAGGCCAGCGCGGCCCGCGAGGCGGCGGAGGCGCGGGTGGCGGGCGTGCCCGTCAACCGCGAGGAGCACCCGCTCGATTGGGACCAGACCCACGCCATCAACGCCTACTGGTCGCTCTTCTACGATGACGGCGACTACCCCGAGCTCTTCGGCCTCCGCCTGCCGGACGACTGGATGCTCTCCCTCAGCAGCTCCTACGGCTCGGGCGGTCCCTACACCCCCAGCCGCTACACCAAGGGCATCGACAACGACGCCAAGATCGACATCAACAGCGAGCGCATGCCCTGGACGGAGAACACGGACTTCAGATTCGAGAAGTACTACCGGGTGGGTAAGAGCAAGCGTCACCAGTTCGTGACGGGCATGGAGATCCGCAACCTCTTCAACAAGCGGAACTGGCGCAACATCTACTCCGCCACGGGCACGACCTATTTGGCCATGCACCCGGCGAATCCGGACTACCCCATCTATTATCCGAACAAGGCTGTCTACGATGCCAATCCGCGCATGTACAGCGCGGGTCGGAACGTACTGCTGCGTCTCGGTTACAAGTTCTAGGTGACTCGAACATGAAGAAACACCTGCCCTGGCTGCTGGCGGCGATGACCTGCCTGATGCTTGCCTGCAGCAGCGACGACAGCACGGGAACGAAGGCAGAGCAGCGCCTCACGCGCGTCTACACCACCGAAATCCCCACCGGGACGGTGAGCGGCACCTGGACTAGAGCCGGTTCGCCTTACTATATCTCGGGGGACGTCACGATCCCCGCCGGCCAGACCCTCACCATCCAACCGGGGGTGGATGTCTGGATGCATGACCGCACCAGTCTATATGTCGAGGGGACATTGTCGGCGGAGGGCGTGTTGGGCCAGCCCATCCGCTTCCTGGGCTACCAGGACGACGAGGAATACGGTCTCTGGCAGGGCATCGTCTTCCGGCCCGGCAGCGACGCCTCCATCCTGCGCTACGCCATCGTCGCCTTCGGCTCCAGGTTCAACAACGCCGACCCGGAGAAGACGGCAGGCGTGGTCTGCCGCGACGCCAGCCCCACCATCGAGCACTGCCTGGTCTGGCGCAACCAGTACAACGGCATCAGCCTGCAAGGTTCGGCCCTGCCGAAGCTGCGTTCCAACATCATCTATGAGAACGACGGCAGCGGCATCGTCTTCGACACCAGCCACACGGGCAACCACACGAAATTCGAGAACTGGGTGAGCGACAGTCTGGTGGCCCGCAACAACGTGTCCGCCAACAGCTCGCTCACCATCCGCTACTCCTCGATCTTCGCGGAAACACAGTGGGGCACGGCCTTCGGCGATTCGACCATCATCGACTACACCCAGGCCCTGGCCGTGGACCTCCTCTCCTCGGACGGCAACGGCAACGACGTGTACCGCGTCAACGAGAACAACGACCGTGTCGACCGCTTCGGCAACTCCATGCAGAACGCCATGTTCGACGACCTGAGCGCCGACTTCCAGTCCTTCAACTCGTGCAGTCCCTGCATCCAGGCGGCCCACGACTGGGACAACGGGGACCGGGCCGACATGGGCTGCGTCGTGTACATCCAGGCCCAGAACGAGATCCGCAAGCGCATCAAGAATCCGGTCCTGACGGGAACCACCTACACCGTCACCTGCGACGCCTTCAGCCACGAGCCGGTCAGCATGACGGGTTCCCGCGTGCAGTTCGCCGGTTACTTCGGTCTGGAGTTCGACGGCGGCCTCAGCATCAGCGGCGCCACCTTCGAGCCGACGGCCGACCGCATGATCAATTCCGCCTGGAAGAGCCTGTTCATCAAGAACAACGCCGGCGGAACGATCCACATCGAGAACAGCACCTTCCGCTATGGCACGGAAAGCAGCTTCAGCGGGCAGGACTGGATCAACGCCGGCGGCATGGTGGAGCTGCGCGGGGGCGCGGTGGCGGAACTGCGCGGCTGCACCTTCCAGAACGGCACCAACTACGGCGTCTCCGCCCACGGGGCCGGCAGCATGGCCTGGGTGGATGACTGCACCTTCCGGAGCAACGGCCTGTCCGCCGTCTACTTCGCCTACGGGGCGCGGGGCAAGGTTTCCCGCAGTGACATCCGCGGCTGCGGATCTTACGGCATCTTTCTCTACAACACGGGCTATTCCAGCCAGATCGAGAACAACCTGATCGCCCAGGGCCACCTCTACGGCATCAAGCTGCACGCCGCGCCGGCGGTGGAGATCCTGCAGAACACGATCGTGGACAACGCCTACGGCGGCATCAAGCTGGACGCCAATAGCGATCCCTCCATCCGCTACAACTTGATCGCCGGCAACGATTTCGCCGGCACCCCCATTGCCACGGGCATCGTGGGGACGCAGATCGGCCTGCGGCAGGACACCAACAACCCCAATGTCAACGTCAATTGGTTCTCCGGCAACGGCGGCACCAACGTCTGGCGCTACTTCAACGACGGCGCCGACTCGACTCTGATGTACGCTGACTCGCTCGCATTGCCCGACAATTGGAACATCGGCGCCTGCAACCAGTGGACCACCGTCAGCCTGCCCTCCGACTGGAGCTTCAGCCAGACCATCGCCGACTGCGAGGCGGGCGGCGTGGCGCGCAACATCGGCCGCAGCGCGGGGCAGTTGAGCAATCCGGGACCCGTGCTGGGCAGCATCGGCAACCGCCAGATCCTGGAAGACGGCACTCTGGAGCTGTGGCTGGGCGCCATCAGCTTCACGGGGGATGACAACTTCATCTTCTCCGTCACCAGCAGCGAGCCCAACGTGGGGGTGGAGCTGACGGGTCATCACCTCATCCTGCGCCCCGCCGCCGACTGGCACGGCACGGCGCAGATCACCACCACCGTGACCAACAGCGAGGGCAGCGACACGGAAGTCACCACCCTGACCGTGGTCTCCGTCAACGATCCACCGGTGCTGACCCCCATTCCCGACCAGACGATGGCCATGGGTGGCCCCGACCTGGTGTTGACCCTGCACGCCACGGACGTGGAGGGAGATCCCCTCACCTTCTCGGGCGAGCTGGTGGTGATCAACGTGGTCACCGGCATTGATTCCGGCCATTCGCTCACCGTCACGGGGACGACCCTGACCCTGAATCCCGCCAACTCTTTCTCCGGCGAGTTCCAGGTCAACGTGCGGGTGGTGGACGGCAATGAACAGCGGGCGGACCGCCGCGAGGATCGCGGCACCTTCCGGGTCGTGGTCCAGTAGCGCGACGGATTCGGGCCCGCCACACACGAGCGGGCTTCATGGGAGGCCTCACGATGATGAAACGAGCGATGCTGCCGGGCTTGCTGATCGCGGCGTCCGCCAGCACCATCCTGCTGGCTAAGACGATGGATCCCCAACCCCAGGCCACCCCGAAGGACGAGGGGATGCGCGGGGCGGACATCTGCCTGCCGCTGCTGGACAACCGTGTCCACCGCTTCGGCAAGATGTGGATCAACCTGACCAACGAGGGCTGGTTCGGCAATGACGACCAGTCCCGCAGCGCCGCCCTGGACGACCCCTGCCTGCCCGGCGTGTGGGCGCCCCAGACGGAGTATCCCGCCGGCTCCGGCCAACAATACCTCTACCAGGGTTCGGTCTGGATCGGCGCGCTGATCGTGGACGACAACGGCGTGGAGACGGCCCGCGTCTCCTTCGGGTCGGAGGGCTGGGAGCCCGACGTCAACGAGTTGTATCCCACCTGCGGCAATGACGCCCGCATCCGGGAGATCTCGACGCGGAAGAACGGCCTCAACTGCGTCACCCTCGCCAGCATCTACGACAGCCTGTCGGTCTCCGAGCAGGACTTCATCGCCTACTACGCCGACACCCTGGAGAACTACCCCTCCGTCGTCACGCGGCGCAGCTACGACGGGGAGGACCGCAACCACATCAGCCTGGGTATCGAAGTGGAGCAGATCAGCCATAGCTGGTCCTACTCCTACGCCCAGGATTTCATCATCGTGGACTTCAAGATCACCAACGTGGGACGCAAGTTCCTGAAGAACCTCTATGTCGGCCTCTACATGGACGCCGACATCGGCCACAAGGACGAGAGCCTTCACCACACCGACGACTTCTGCGGCTTCCGCCAGTTCGCCTACGACACGGTCTCCGGCCAGAACGTGCAGATCAACGCCGCCTTCATCGCCGACAACGACGGCCGCGAGCACGACGAGACGGTGGGCACCAACTTCACCTGCCCCCACGTGGTGGGCACGCGCGTTCTGCGGGCGCCCAATCCCATGCTGCAGACCACTTTCAACTGGTGGAACAGCAACAGCGCCGCCGACCAGGACTACGGCCCCACCTGGTCCTATTGGGGCGAGCACCCGGAATGCCTCATCGCCGGCCAGAACATGACCTGGACCCGCACCTACGGCACGCCGCTGGCGGACATCCACAAGTATCAGCTGATGGCCAACGGCGAGTTCGATCCGGACATGTACCTGATCAACCCCAGCAACCCGCCGGACCCGCAGCCCAACCCCGGCAACCATCCCTGCGTCACCCCGGACGAGCTGGCCTGGCTCATGCCGGGGCCGGCGGAGCGTGTCCGGGTGGACGGCGACGACACCCGCTACCTGCTGTCCTGGGGGCCGCTGGGCGTTTTCGACTACACGGACGGCAACGGGATCAACGTCTACCGCCTCAACCCGGGCGAGAGCTTCATCATGACCGTGGCTTTCGTGGCCGGGGAGAACCTGCACAACCGCAGCAACCCCCAGACAGGCGTGGTGGGCGACGGCACAGGCTTCATCGATCCAAGCAAATTCGACTGGACCGACTTCGACTTCAACGCCATCTGGGCCCAGCGCGTCTACGACAACGAGATGTATGACACGCCCATCTACGACACGGACGGCGACGGCCTCCTGGACAAGGGGGACGGCTGGGGTGGCGAGGACGTGGGGCTGGACGGCCTCTGGGCGCCGGCCATCGGCGACACGGTGCGCTACTTCGGCCGCACGCTGATCCATCCCGTGAGCGGCATGCCCATCATCTACGAAGGGCCGGACGAGGACGGGACGGAGAACAACGGCCTCATCGATACGACCAACAACCAACCCATCTGGGGCGGCTATTTCAGCGAGGACACTTTCCTCTGGGACTTCCTCACCAAGGTGGGCGTCAATGAGATGCGGGAGGATTCCTTCCTCATCTACGCCGGACCCAAGTTCTCCACCCACGGCTTCGACGTGGACGACTGGTACATCGGACACTTCAACAACAACGGCTTCCTGGACCTGGGGGACGGCATCCCCGACTTCCAGGGTCCGCCCCCGCCCCCCTGCCCCGACATGCGCATCGAGACGGGCGACGATTTCGTCGACTTGATCTGGACCCGGGAGTCCATGGCCGACGACTACGTGGATCCCTTCAGCCGCGTGCAGGACTTCGAGGGCTACCGCATCTGGGTGAGCAACACCAGCATGGACAATGAGTATTCCCTGCTGGACGAGTTCGACAACGTCAACTTCGCCTACTTCGACCAGGAGAACGCCCTGCGCACCCTGCCCGACTACGGGCCCCTGGGCAGCCTGCCCATGCGGGAGGGCAACCGGGGCTGGGAGCGCCAGCAAGTGGGCAACAACTCCGGCTTCCGCGATATCGCCGTGCCCATCGGCGAGCTGCAGGAGGGCATCCTCCTCGACATCAACGAAGATCTGTGGGTGTCGGCCGGCACCGGTTACAACGACGTGACGGGAGCGCACAACGGCGCCGTGGCCGTGCGGATCGAGGGCGGCGGCCATCGCTATTTCCTGGTGGGCGGCACGGAAGTCTTCCATCAGGATGGCCCCGCGGCCGACCCGCGCACCGGCCGCCTCTACTCGCAGTCCGGCGGAATGGGATATCCCGTGTTGGGCGAGCGCTTCGAGGACCGGCCCGACAACGCCGGCGCGTACAACAACGTTTGGGATCGCGGCAACTACGATGTGGAGTTCCGCTATCGCGTGACCCAGGTGCACAGCCTCTTCCCGCGCTATTACAGCGTGTCGGCCTACGACTTCGGCGACTACCAGACCGGCACGGAGCCGCTGGAGACCGCCCAGAGCTGCAACAGCCTGCGCCAGGCGCCCAGCGGCGTGCCCGGACGCGCCGTCAAGGTGGTGCCCAACCCCTATCGCGTGGACGTGGACTACACCCAGCCCTACAGTCTGGGCAATAGTCCCCAGGGCCTGCAGTGGGAGAACCAGGACGACGGCACGCGGGACTGGTACCCCCAGAGCGACCGCCGCATCGAATTCATGAATTTGCCGGAGATGTGCGTCATCCGCATCTACACGGTGGCGGGCGATCTTGTGCAGATGCTGCCCCACAACGTGGAGGGCGACCGGTCCCGCTGGAACTCCCTCTACAGCGAGCACTGGGACCTGAACTCGCGCAATTTCCAGCAGGTGTCGAGCGGGCTCTACTACTTCAGCGTGGAAGACAAGACGCCGGGTTCGAGCGGCGACATCTCCACGGGCAAGTTCGTGATCATCAAGTAGCGCACTGAGGAGACCAACCATGAGATCCTGGCAAGCGGTCCTATACGTGGTCATGACCTTGGCGCTGCTGCAGACCGCCGAGGCCCAGAACAAGGCCGGCACGGCGGGCGCCCAGTTCCTCAAGCTGAGCGCCACCGCCCGCGGCCTGGGCATGGCCGACGCCCTGCTGCCCCTGGCGGAGGACGTCAGCGCCCTCTACTACAACCCGGGCGGCCTTACCCAGCTGGACGGCTGGCATGCGGCTATGACCCATTACGCCCTGCCCGTGGGCGTCACCCAGAACTGGCTGGGCGTGGTCTATGGCGTGGCCGAGCAGGGCACGAGCTACGGCCTCTCCCTCACCTTCCTCAACAGCGGCTGGATGGACGAGACCACGCCCCTGCGCCCGGAAGGCACGGGCCGGCAGTTCAACTACCTGGACTTCGCTCTGGGCGCCACCGTGGCCAAACGCCTGACGGACAAGTTCTCCACCGGCCTGACGCTGAAGTTCATCAATGAGAGCACGATGGAGTTCGACGCCTCGGGCTGGGCGGCGGACGTGGGGACCTATTACGACACCCATTGGCGCAGTATGAAGCTGGCGATGATCATCTCCAACTTCGGGCCGGACCTCGCCTTCATCGAGAAGGAGTACCCGCTGCCCATCCTCTTCAAGTTCGGCGTCTCGATGGATTTGATGGGCACGCGGGGGGATGAGCATTTCCTGCAGGGCGCCTTCGAATTCGGCCACCCCAGCGACAACGTTGAACAGATCAATCTGGGCTTCGAGTACGCATTCAAGGATCAGTTCTTCCTGCGTCTGGGCAAGAGGGTCAACGCCGTTGACGAGAAGGACTTCGAGGACTTCGACCCGGGGGACGGCTACGAGTATCCGCTCTTGTCCAGCGATGGCCTGAGCCTGGGCGCCGGCTTCAAGTGGACCCATGAGGCCTGGGGCACCATGGGTCTCGACTACGCCTATGCGCCTTCCCGCTTCTTGGAAAGCCGCAACATGATCACCCTCACCTGGTCCCGTTAGGAGAACGAGAGATGAAGCACATCCGCCTCTTCTGCCTCCCGCTGCTGGCCCTGCTGCTGGCCCTGGCCGCAGGTTGCAGCAAGATCGACGGGACGGTCTCCGCCAACCAGGCCCCCAGCGTGTCCTTCGTGAACAACCAGCAGGACGCCGACGAGGCCCGCCAGACCTATTCCATCCCCAATTACACCTTCATCTTCCCCGATTCGACCACGGGCTTCGCCGAGGCGGTGGGGCGTCAGTTGCCCTATGCCTTGAACGCGGAGGCCAAGTTCGAACTGATCCGCTACCAGTTCTTTTTCATCCTGGCGATTGGTTCAATCGTGGAGGTTGATCCCATCACCGGCGCCCAGAGCCCGGTCCCCGCGGCGAACTTCCGCCTGGATCCGGACATCCCGCGCTACCTGTGGATCCAGCACACGGCCGGTTTCCAGTGGAAGCTGGGCTACAACTACATCATCGACGGCACCTTCGAGTACCGGCCCGTTTATTCCTACGCGCCCATGGTCTTCTGGAAGGGCAGCGATGCGGACGGTTTCGTGGAATCCTTCCGCTACCTCGACTACGCCTATGAAAGCGAGGCCGGGCTGGCGGCCGTGCTGGCGCGCGTCAGCGCCAACGACCCGACCCTGCAGGACAGCACCGAGGATCTGCACTGGAACCAGACGGTCAACACCAGCGCCGTGATCAACCTGACCACGGCCCTGGGCCGCATCCAGAAGCACGTGGTCATCCTCCAGGCCATCGACAATGACGGCGCAGTCTCGCCACCGGCCCTGCGCGTCTTCAACCGCAGCAACAGGGCGCCCAACACGCCGAGGATGGCCTATTACAAGGACGGCTACACCCGGGTCAGCCAGCCCAGCGAATACACGCGGCACGTGATCGGCTGGGAGGACATCGAGACCGACCCCACCACCGTCTCGCAGCTGCGCGCCCAGGTCAGCCCCTACTATGAGATCCCCATCTCCAGCGTGCCGCTGGAGAACTGGCGCGGCCTGCGCTTCCTGGTCGCGGGCAACGACCCCGACGATCAGGCCCTCGTCACCATTCCGCTCCAGTTCCAGTTCCTGCTCAATAGGATTCCGGACATGCTGGTGGCGGAGAAGATGGCGGCCAGCCAGGTGGCCATCGACGACGGCATCTCCCTCCTCACCGACTCCACGCGCGTTGCGCTGGGCGAGGAGAACGTGCTGGATGTGGATATCCACAAATTCGACGAAGACGGGTTCAGCCGTCACAACCAGATCGAGCTCTTCAACCTGCCCACGGGCTATTACCAGTTGGCCGTGTACAGTCGCGACGACGGCTTTGAGTTGTGCGACAAGCCGGCCTGGATGCGCTTCAAGGTCCAGCAGCTGAACATGACCAAGGACGTGCTGGTGGTGGACTACACGCCCGTGAACTCCGGTCCCGGGGCGATCGGCCTGGCCAACGACAACGCCTACATGGCCTACTACCGCTCCCTGGTGGAGGAAGTGATGCCCGACGTGAAGCGTTATGCCCCGGCGGCGCATGAGCGGGAGCAGAACTACACGGTCACCTGGCATCACGACATCGGCGAGTCGGCCAATTGCCGCTATTGGAAGATGGGCTATGACAATGGCGACTTCCCGCTGCAGCTGCCCTTCTCCATCATCAGCCAATACCGGGTGGTCATCTGCCTGGATGACAAATGGGCCTCGGGGGCGGGCGGCGGCAATCCCAACGGGGCGTGGATCCGCAATCCCGCCAAGGGCTTCTGGATGGATTACCTGGACATGGGCGGCGCCCTTCTCTGGAGCGGCTGGTCCAGCATGGTGGGAACCTTCAACTACGATCCGGTCGCCAACGTGACCACGGATGCGCTGGCCCTGAACGAGCGGGGCGGCGATTTCCTGGCCCAATACATGGGCATCCTGGCGGCCTACAACGATATCAACACGACCTTCTTCAACGGCCGCATCGATGCCATGCGGCGCGGCCTGCCCGAATTCATCGGCCAGTACCCCCTGTTGCCACGGACGGAGCTGCTGGACAGCATGCGCATTGCGGACGGCGCCTTCCGCAACTTCTATACCTACAACGCTGCCAATCCCTACCGACCGGTGGCCCCCGACTCCTGCCTCATCTTCATCGAGGCCAACGCCATCAACGAGAACCTGGGCACGATCGCAGCCTTCACCTATGATTCCTACACCGCCGGGCTGGCCGAGCGCGACACCCTGGAGTTCTTCCGCGTGGCGCGGCAGGAGGACCTGCCGGAGAACTTCTACACTGTCATCGACGGGCAGCGGCCACGCTTCGATAACTACTCCACCAATCCGGATGCCACCGGTTGCTGGCTGTACATCCCGAACGCGGCGCGCAACTATTGGGGCATGCAGATCACCACGGCGGTCGACTGTTGGAATGTCTCCCGCCCGGATAGCATGTGGGCCAATCCCTTCTCGGTGACAAGTGGCGTGATCAGCGGCACCAGCCGGGTTTTCATCCGCGTCAACCATCAGCGGATCGACAATCCTGACAATTGGTGGGTGCCGGGCCAGCAGGTGAACGTGGACGCCATCTGGCGACCCATTTTGACGAAGCATCGCAAGCCCCTGGTCCTCTATACGGAGAGCGTGGCCTATCAGGGCAGCTTTGGCGGCCTCAACTTCAATCCCTATTTCACCAACTTCCGCACGGCCTGGAACAACTTCCCTCTGCAGATGATGTATCGCGGCACCCTGCCCGATTATCAGTTGTACGACGCGGGAGACGGGGCGCGCGGCATCGTGGGCGGCATCCTTTTCCAGTTCTACACACCGAAGATCCAGGACGTGGTCGACTGACCTTGTTCTCTTGGACTGCCAGGCGCCCCCGCGTGGCCATCAGGTCACGTGGGGGCGTTTTTTGCCGCCCTGGTGTCGCCCTGGTGTCGCCCTGGTGTCGCCCTGGTGTCGCCCTGGTGTTGCCCTGGTGTTGCCCTGGTGTTGCCCTGGTGTTGCCCTGGTGTCGCCCTGGTGCCGCCCTGGTGTCGCCCTGGTGCCGCCCTGGTGTTGCCCTGGTGTTGCCCTGGTGTTGCCCTGGTGCCGCCCTGGTGTCTAAGCAACATCTGACAACTTCAGGGAACAGGTCTTTGACATGACCAGGCAAGAACGGGTCGATTGTCGTAGTTCTGGACACTTGCCAGAACCTTGCGTCGTGATGGCCAAAGCACGGAAACATTATGGGTCCCCTCGGCTTTCGCTGGAATCCAAGGAGGAACCATGGCACGCATACGCAGACCCCTTTCCGCCAACCTGACCCACCATGTCACGGCAAAAGCCATTCCCCCACAGATTTGCTTCGTAGACAATGACAGCCGGGGGACTTTCCGGCAATTGCTCGCATCACTGGCAAACCAGGTGCGCGTCGAGATCCACGCATATGCCATGATGGATAACCATTTGCACCTGATGTTGACTGCCCGGGAACAGAATGCACTTGCAGTGGCCATGCGGATTTTACTTGGACGCCATACGATGCTCTTGAATAGAGCAAAAGGTCGGCAGGGACCACTTTGGCATGACCGCTATGCCACGGTCCCAGTGGAATCGGACGACCACGCCATCAACACACACTTGTACATAGATGCCAATCCTTGGCGTGCGCGAGTGGTTGAACATCCTCGCGAGTCAGACTGGACAAGCTATCTAGCACTGGCGGAAGGACTTGGCAGCGCATTTCTGACACCACATCCAGTTATTGCGCAACTGGGCAAGGACTCGTCCGAACGACAGGCGGTTTACCGTCGCATCATGGAGCGGTACATCAAGGAGTCCCCCCGCTTCAAGATGAACGGAAATGGTCGTCAAGCTGCAGATCCGTTGGCGGGTTTGCGCTTAAGCCAGTACACGGAGGCATGAAGAGCTGATATGTTTGCCCTGGTGTTGCCCTGGTGTTGCCCTGGTGTCGCCCTGGTGTCGCCCTGGTGTCGCCCTGGTGTTGCCCTGGTGTTGCCCTGGTGTTGCCC
>JAUXWS010000099.1 GCA_030685015.1 bacterium | reverse complement strand
CCTGGTGCTCCCCTGGTGCTCCCCTGGTGTTGCCCTGGTGTTGCCCTGGTGTTGCCCTGGTGTTGCCCTGGTGCTCCCCTGGTGCTCCCCTGGTGTTGCCCTGGTGTTGCCCTGGTGTTGCCCTGGTGTTGCCCTGGTGCTCCCTTTGTTCATCCCTCTGGGCAATGCTTGCCTAGAGTGAAGCCGTGATGGGCTGGCGCAACGAAGATTAGACGGACGAAGAGCTCTGAGCGCGAGAATGCCCATTGATGATCAACCACTAACAAGCTTCTGTGTGGTGGCTTGAACGCAGCGGCGCCTTGGCATGGAGCTTGCCGCGTCCGACCACATGCACCGTTGGATAAACTTCTTGGTCGCATGGCTGGTGGCGGCCGGTCCGGCTGGCGCCTTGTACGAGACGCTGTCCCTGACCGACGCCGTCGGCCGGGACAGTGTCACCGTGCGCGTGGGTGAGACCTTCGAGGTCAGTGTCCGCCTCAACACCAACGGCACGGCCATCTCGGGCTTCCAGTGCTTTCTGACGATCAATGAGAGCATCGCCGTCCCGGTGCCCTACAACCAGTCCTCCACCGGGCTCTTCCGCGACAACGTCCTTTTCCCGGGCATCGTCCTCTTCGCCGACAACCACGACCTGCGCTTCCCCAACAACCCCTTGCCCCACCACCAGCTGGACTGGTGCTACCAGACGGGCACGGGCAACCCGCGCCCGGCCTACGTGGCAAACGGCACGGCCTGCTTCTTCCGCCTGCGCTTCCTGCAGCCGGCCCAGTTCACCCTGCGCTTCGACCACGACAACAACAACTTCCGCAACACCTTTTTCTGGGCAGGCCAGTCGGCCATCGAGAATCCCTTCTACCGGGAGTATGGGATCCATTTCAATGTGGTGGGCATGAATTTCGGTCCGCTGCCCGATGTCTACCTGACGTCCACCGCCCCCTGCGACAGCATCAACCTGGTCGACTACATGGAGCAGATCGAAGGGCTGCCGGCGGATTCGGTCTGGTACAGCTGGTCGCCCCTGGGTCCCAACACCACCTGCACGGTGGACTCCCTCCGCCAGGCGGGCGCCTACTGGCTGAAATTCTGCGCCACGGGACCCGGGCGCAGCGTGGACCTGGCCGTCACCGCCCACGCCCTCAACCTGACCGCCACGGACACCCTGCGCGTGTTCCGCGGGGATCCTCCGGTCATCCACGACGAGATGGCACAGGGGAATCCATTTGTGACCTGGCCGGAGGACGGCGAGACCTGGCTGGATTTTGACGACTGGGTGACGGACCTGGACGACCCCGTGAGCGACCTCGTCTGGAGCGTGGTGCCGGGGGACCACATCGTCAGCCTGGTGATCGACCCGGCGCTGCGGCGCGGCCACTTCAGCGCCCCGCCCGACTGGTTCGGCTGGGACACGCTGACCGTGCGCGTCACCGATCCCGGCGGCATGATGGACAGTTCCCCCCTCATCGTCCATGTCACGCCCGTCAACGACCCGCCCGTCCTCGATCTGCCGGCGCTCATCCAGGTCCATCCCGGCCAACCGCTGGTCGTGAACCTGGAGGCGATCACCACGGACATCGACAACGTCTACGCCGACCTATACTGGCAGGTGACGGGGGATACGACCCTCATCGCCATGCGCATCCATCCCGTCCAGCACACCCTCACCCTGGAGGTCCAGCCCGGGGCTCCCCTCTGGAGCTTCGTGGACGCCTCTCTGCGCGTGACGGACCTGGGCGGCCTGTGGGACGAGGACCCCCTCCACCTGCAGGTGGCCAGCCATCCCCCGCTCTGGCAGCCGCTGGGCGAGATCCTGGTCGCGTCGGGTGGCAGTGTCACGGTCAACCTGAACGACTTTGTCTCCGACGAGGACAACCCGGACAGTGAGCTGCAGCTGAGCATCCTCGACAACAACAACATCCAGGTCACCATCCATCCCCTTACCCACATCGCCACTTTCTCGGCCCCCGGCGTCTTCGCCGGCGTGGAGCGCCTGCGCGCCCTGGCGCGCGACCCGGACGGCAACACCGACGTGGACACCTTCCTGGTGGTGGCCCTGCAGGGGGGCAATCCGTTGGTGGCCCTGCTGCCGGACCTGATCTTCATGCCGGGAGCGCGCGACAGCCTGGACCTGGACCGGCATGTCTGGGACATGGACACGCCGGACGAACTGATGACCTGGACGGTGACCAATTCCGGCCTCTTCCACACCGTTGTCCGGCCGGAGACGCGACGCGTGGTGTACACGGCGCCGCTCACGCCGGGCGCCATCGATGTGTCCTGGTACCGGGCGACGGACCCCCAGGGCCACTGGGGGGAGGACGCGGGCAGCCTGGCCGTGATCGATCCCTCGGGGCGCCCTGTCATTTTTCCACTGGACGAGGTGTGGATGCGGGTGGACGCGGTGGACTCCTCCATCGTCCTCGACCGCTTCGTCTACGACTACGACCACACCCCCGCGCAGTTGAGCTGGACCCTGGCGCCGGGCAACCTGGTGCAGGGCACCATCCGCCCCTCCGACCGCAAGGTCTTCCTCACGAGCGGTTTCAACTCCGGCACGGAGACCCTCGCCCTCACCGTGACCGATCCCGACCAGCGCTCGGCCTCGGGCGGACTGGTCGTCCATGTGACGGAAGGCAACCCGCCCATTGTCAGCGCCTTCGCCCCCCGCTTCGTCATCGCTGGCCAGACCGACACCCTGCGCAACCTGACCAACTGGGTCTATGATCCGGATCCGGGCGACCGCATCGTCTGGACCTTCATCGATCCGCCCGACTCCCCCGTGCGCACCGTCTGGTTGCCCCAGCTCGACCGCGCCCTCATCCACACGGACTCCCTCACCACCGGCACAGTGCGGATCGGGGCCCTGGCCCAGGACATGGCCCAGAACACCGATCTGGAGTGGATCACCCTGACCATGTTGGAGAACCGGCCCCCCTTGCTCGAAAGCGCCGTCCTGGCCAATCCGGGCGAGGCGCGCCAGCTCGACCTGGTGGTGATGAGCAACGAGGCCTTGCGCAGCGTGACCGCCCGGCGCGTGGGCGACGGCCATAGCCTGGCCCTGGCGGAGCTGGTGGTGGCCAATCCTATCGTCCGCCTCTTCCGCGCCGACCTGCCCATGCCCCAGGGGGTGGAGACATGGCGCATCGAGGGGCGCGATCTGCCCGGCTTCCCCCAGGTGGCGGGCAACCTGGGGGTGGACTCGCTGGTGCTGGGCGGCGGCGTGCTGGGCGGCCCCGGCGATCAGCTGCCTTCCCCGGACGGCCGAATGGCCCTCCACTGGTGTTCCGGCCTGAGCAACGGCGGCTGGGCGATCCGCGAGGAGAGCGGGACGGCGGAGCGGCGCTGGACTCTGATTGGCCCCTTGGAAGGACGGGCACGGGCGACGGCGGCGGATGGGCTGGAACGGCTGGGGTCGGCGGGGTGGGAAGCGCTGCCGGCCGAGGGTCGGGCCGCCGAGGTCCAGCCGGGGGATCGCCTGCGTCCGGCGGGCGACGGGGTGGCCCTGCGTCCGGCGGGCCTCAGCCTGGCGCCGGCCGTGCCCAATCCCTTCAATCCGGCCACCCTGCTGCGGCTGGAGACGGACCGCAGCGGCCCGGCGCGTCTGGAGATCGTGGACCTGGCCGGGCGGCGGGTGCGCACCCTGTGGAGCGCTTCCCTTGAGGCGGGCGCCCACTCCGTGCGCTGGGATGGCCTGGACGGGGACGGCCTGCCCGCGGCCAGCGGCGTCTACTTCGCCCGACTGCGGCAAGGGGAGCGCCAGGCCGTGCAGAAGCTGATGCTGGTACGATGATGACGAAGACGCCGGGGCGGAGGCAGTTGAAGACAGGATGGTCGGCATGAAAGCTGGGCTGAGGTGGCTTCTGCCGGTGTTGCCGGCGGTGGCGGTCCTTTCCTGCGGCATCACCGGAGGGGAGGATGGGGACGGGCATGACAGCCTGGCCAACGCCTGGCGCCTCTACCGTCTGCGCCAGTTCGAGCAGGCCGCCCAGCTCTTCCAGGACCTGGCCCTGGAGGATGTGGCGCTGCCCGAGAGTTATGGCGGGCTGGGCTGGAGCCGTTTGCGCCTGCTGGATCCGGCTGGGGCCCGCCAGGCCTTCCAGAGCAGCCTGATCGGCGACGCCGGCTGGATCGACTCCCGCATGGGCGAGCTTTTCGCCCTGCGCGACGCGGGCGGCGCCGTCGAGACCATCATCAGTCGGGGCCGCGGCGCCCTGCAGGCCGATCCCACCTGGCGCTTCAGCCGCGAGACGACGGTGGACTGGCGCGATGCGCAGATCCTCCTCGCCCAGGTTTTCTTCTACTCGCAGCGCTTTGACAGCTGCCTGGCCCGCTGCCGGACCGTGGACGACGCCATGGCCCTTGCCCGTGGCGACACGCTGTCCTGGGCCGGCGCCCCCTCCTTCGAAGCGGCCCTTCTCCTGGAGCTTGAACGGCTCAGCAGCTTGGTCGCTGAGTGAATGTTTGGAGAACAACCCAAAGCGGAGGAGACTCTTACACCTTGTGTGGCGCACAGAACAACTCAATAAGTATTCGTATTTATGATTCGCGTGCTTTGCGAATGACAATATCGGTAAGGAAAATGGAATAAAGAGTGCATTGCATTTGCCCAATTCTCTCGCCACTTTGTACTCAACGCATCGGGCTGAACTGGTGTGATCTTTGCGGGTCCTACTGCCTCATGACGAGTTGAGTCACCGTGGGCTTGACCTACGGAAGCGTTGTTCCAATACGGAGGGTCTATGCTTAAGCGGTGGATCGCAGTGGCGCTCTGCACGACTAGTGCTTTTGCTGTGGAGAAGCCCATGGATATCTTTGAGATTGGCATTGGCGGAGCGCATCGCTTTAACAGCGAGATATTCAAAGACAATAACTTCGATCACTTTGGTTATAATAGTGGTGTTTTTCCATTTTTAGGTGATTTCTCAAATTCAATCAACGCCAACTTGTTGTTTGGTCATAGGTTTAGCGGGAGAGAGAAGAACTTTGATGTGTTCATTAAATATGTTTATCAAAGTACGGCAGAAGACGATGGAGAGATTTTAGATGTCAATGATTTAGATCCCGATCAACTAGGATGGACCAGACAAGTCAAACATACTGGATATACTCGTCAGCATGATGTTGGATTAGTTTTCAGATTATCGTCTTGGATCTTTCCGTACGACTTCATGCGTCACGAGAATTTGTACGTTGACTTGGGCGCAAGCGTGTCTACAATCGTTTATGATTATACATCTTCGGTTCGAGATGTTTATCGAGTAAGTAGGGATGGAATAATTGTAACGCCTAACAAGCAATTTGACGAACCGCAGTCTTTTGAAAAAGTTAGAAGTGGTGTTAGCTTCAACTTTGGCTTGGGCTATCTATTTGATATTGGAGAAACTGTGGCGATTACTCCACGCATTGATGTGGGATTGGGTAGAATTATGGGTGTCAAAGGGAGCGGCGCTAAGATTGTCCACGAGGGCCCCATAACAAACAGCATTGCCTTCAGCATAGGCATTGTTAAAGAGTTTAATTCTTTGCTTTAGGAGCCACTCATGAAGACGAAGGTCTTGCATTTGATGACTGCTCTCGCAGGCACGGTAGTGTTGCTATCATGTGAGAAGGACGATAGCATTTTTGGCCCTATTTTAGGTCCTGAATTGCATTCGAACCGCCTTGCAGAAGTAAATGCGATCACGAAAGCGCCAGCCAAATTCAGTGTTGGACAGAACGGATCTGTCTTCATCTCATATAATGATGACCGACAGACGAATCTGCAACTTAGCACCTATAACCTACCGAGCGCACTTGTTGGCGCTGTATCCGTACGTAACTCAAATCACATTGATGTTACATGTCTCGTTCCTGGAACCTACTCAATTCCTTGTCGTCTCAATGATGGAGGAATGATTAGGGAGTTCAGTGTAACGATAGAGGTGGAGTCGGTCGACTTCGATCTTACTATGAGCGTAGTTTCAAATCCATTGGATGGCTTGGATGAATCATATGCCGTAAATGGTGAGTTTTATTTAAATGTCTGGTCTCTCGCGGTATCTGCGACAAATGGCGATTTCGATCCAAGATTCGATATTGATATCGTTACAAATCTGGTCTATGAAAACATTTCAGGCGGTATTTATAGATTCGCTTGCCCTTCTAACGCAACTACAGGATTTATCTCTTTGGTTGCCAATAACTTTGATATAGCAAGCGAGTGTAACATTGCAGTTTCAAAAACCTTTGCGATCAAATCTATTGAAGGAGTTGTTGTTTCTGATGAAAACATAGATCTTAGTGGCGCGGTGGTTCGCGCTAAGCCGTATATGTCGGGAATAGATGGAACAATAATTTCTTCTTCAATGTGCAGAGAAGAGTTTCAATCAACACGTTTCGATTTGTCTGGTCTTAATAGTGGAGTAGACTATTATTGTGAGGCATGGATTGATTTAGATGCATCTGGAGGCATCAGCCCTGGCGATTATTATGGTTATGCAGGCGATTCTAGTTATAATATTAAGCCTTGTAGAGTCGGAGAAAGAATTATAATTGTCGTATATATGGTACAAGAATCTGGTTTAAGGCAATAGATGTGATTCACATGGTTCGCTACTTTCGCACGCTGTTCTAGCAGCCGGGCATGAGCCGATTTCCAGGGCCGGCATCCGGGATGCCGGCCTTTTCATGAGGTGTCCCGTGCCGGATCCTTCCATCAAGCTCCGCTTCCGGATCGCTGTCCTGTCCGCGGCGGGCCTGCTCCTGGCGGCCTTGCTGACGGGCGGCTGCACACGCAAAGAAGAGCGAAGCAATGACTGGCCCATGGGCTTTCACCTGCCCCTGGGGCCGGAGTTCATCCTCTCGGGGGGGCTGCGTCCCAATGGAGAGGGCACCCTCTACTTCCTGCGCAGCGACGAGCCCGACGACCCCCGGCTGGTGGTGCGGCGGCGGGCCCTGGGCCTTTCCCTGGAGGAGTTCCTCGAGGAGGAGATCGACCTGGGCGAACAGGTCGAACTGCTGGACCGCGGCGACCCCTTCCCCGTGACGGCGGTCAACGCCACCGGGCTGGGGCTGCGCCAGGTGGTGCGGCCATTCCCCGATTTCGATTCCACCCTGGTTCTGCTCTTCGATGTCCGCGCCTATCTCGTGGGGTCCTGGTGCTACGGCTTCTCCTGGCAGCAGGCGCCGGAGGACCAGGCGGCACTGGCCGCCTACGAGGGTTGGATGGAACGCTTGCGATTCCTGCCGGAGGCGGACAGCCCGGGCGACAGCCTCTGGGACAGTCCGGAGGACGGCCCATGAGCCGGGTGCTGGGCCTGGACTACGGCACGGTGCGGGTGGGGGTCGCCCTCAGCGACGAATCCGGGCAGCTGGCGCGGCCCCTGCTCACGCTGGACGCCCGTGCCGGCCTGGTGGAGCGCCTGCGGGTCCTGGCCGCCGAGCATGGGGTGCGGCGCGTGGTGCTGGGGAGGCCGCTGCGCAGCCGCGGCGAGCCCGGCACCCTGGATGGGGCCATCCTGCATTTCGCCGAGGTGCTGCGCGGCCTGGGGCTCGAAGTGGTGCTGTGGGACGAAGGCGGCAGCAGTCTGCGGGCGGATGAGCTGATGCGCCAGGCCTCCGGGCGGCGGGGCGCCGCCACCCCCGTCCAAGTCCGGCGCCGGCGACGGGAGGGGGAGCGGGACCGCGGCGCCGCGGCGGTGTTGCTGCAGGATTACCTGGATCATCACGCCGGACAAGCGGCGGAGGACGGCGGAGGGGATCGTCCATGAGCGGCGACCACGTCCCGAAGGGCGGACCTTTCCTCCGGCGCGCCGGGGTTCCCCTCCTGGCCGGCCTGCTGGCGGGCTTCTCCTTTCCGCCCTCCCCCCTCTGGCCCCTTGCCTTTCCCGCGCTGGCCCTGCTTCTACGGGAGCTGGATCGGGGCCGGGCCTTCGGCGCCGCCTTTCTCGCCGGCCTCGCCTATCATCTCGTCGTCGTCTCGTGGATCGGGCTGAACAGCGATCCACCACCGCTGCTGGCGGCCCTCAGCGCCGCCGGCGCCGTGACGTGGCTGGCCTTTCTCTGGGGTCTGGCCGGCGCCGGGCATGCCTGGCTGCGCCGCCGCCTTGGTCCCGTCGCCCTGTGGCTGCTTCCACCTCTCGTGGTCAGCCTGGACTGGCTGGTGGAAGGCACCGAGATGGGCTTTCCCTGGGCCCTGCTGGGAGCCACCCAGGTGGACAACCCCCTCCTGCGGCCCCTCGCCGCCCTGGGCGGGATGCATGCCATGACCCTTGCCCTGCTGCTGGGCGCCGTTCTCCTGCTGCGCCTATGGCGGCCCATCGGGCGGCGGAGGCCGCTCTGGATCGGGGCGGCCCTCTGGCTGCTGGCCATCCCGCTCCTGGGCTGGCTGGGTCGCGGCGACACGCGGGACACAGGGCGGGTGGTGGAGGTGCTGCTGGTGCAGGCGGACATCGATCCCGTGGCCAAATGGAGCAATCCGTGGACGGCCACGGTGGAGCGCCACGTGGAGCTGACCCGCGAAGGCCTGGCCGCCGGCGCCCGCCCGGACCTCGTCATCTGGCCCGAGACGGCCATTCCCACCCGCCTGCGCCACCGGCCGCGCCTGGTCGCCCAACTGGCGGACTTCTGCCGGCAGCACGGCACGGCGCTGCTGGCCGGCGCCAGCGACGAGGAAGTGGACGGCATGGGGGAAGAGAGACCCTACAACGGCAGCTTCCTGGTCACGGCCGCCGGCCTCGGGGAGGCCTACCACAAGGTGCAGCTCGTCCCCTTCGGCGAGCGCGTGCCCGGCCAGCGCTGGATCCCGGCCCTGGGACGCATCAACATGGGCCAGGCGGAATTCGCCCCCGGGAAGCGCCGCACGGCGGGCCGCCTGCCCCTGGCGGCGGGCGACACCCTGCGCTTTGGCTGGAGCATCTGTTTCGAGGGGAACTTCGCCACCCTGGCGCGGGACATGGTGAAGAGCGGGGCGGAGCTGCTCACCAACCAGACCAATGACGCCTGGTTCGGCACCAGCCGGGAGCTGGACCAGCACCTGGCCGTGGCCCGCCTGCGTGCCGTGGAGACGGGTCGCTGGCTGGTGCGGGCCGGCAACAACGGCTACAGTGGCGCCGTGGCGCCGGATGGTCGCGTCAGCCAGGTCCTGCCCAAGGGAGTGGCCGGGACACTGTCCCTGCAAGTGCCGCTACGCACTGGCGAGACCTTTTATACCTGGGCGGGCGATCTCCTGCCGCGCCTCTGTCTATTGCTGCTCACCTGGGGCACGCTCATGGCCGTCGTCCAGGGGCGCCGGAGACGAGGATGAGCCGGCCCGGTGGACGGCGCGCCCGGACCTGGCTCTCCTTGGGCGCCCTGTTGCTTGCGCTGGCGGCCCCCCGACCCGCCGCCGGGGAGGTGGGCTGGCTGGGCGGATTGAGCGGCGGGGTGCGGGTGCGCGGCATGGGCGGCTGTTTCGCCGCGTCGACGGGAGCGGCGGAGGCCGCCCTCTACAACCCGGCCGGCTTGGCCGCCCTCACCCGTCGTGGCGGCTTCGACCTGGACCTGGAAGCCCTGGCCGCCCCCGCCTTCCGACCCGTCCAGAGCGAAGGGGACTGGGACTGGGCGGAGATCCTGCCCGCCCTTAGCACCGTGCGCCGCGTGGCCTGGCGTGGCCGCCGCCTCGCCCTGGCCCTCCACCCCGTGGAGTGGCATCCGGCCGGCACGGCCGCCCTGCCCGCGCCGGGGGAGACGGCGCGCCCCCCCAGCGCCGAGCTGGCCCCCGCCCTCGCCCTGGGCCTGGCCTTGGACCACCGCGTGCGGCTGGGACTGGCCGCCATCGCCTGCTTCGACGAAGAGACCCGGCGGCGGCGCCTGGGCGTGGCCTACGGCGTTCTGGTCCGCGCCAACCGCCGCATGGATGTGGGCGGGCACGCCGCCTACTTTCCCGCCGGAGCCCTTGAGCTGAGGCGGCCCCTGGATCAGATCGGCGACGGCACCATCAACGTGGGGATCGCCTGGCACCCCTTCGGCCGCGCCGGCGAGGTGCGCGGCACCACGCTCATGATGGCGCTGGATGTGCGCAACGTGACGCAGGAGGGCGGTCTGGCGGGTTCCCAGGAGCTGCACCTGGGATCGGAGCTGCAGCTGCGCGGAGGACTTCAACTGCGGGGAGGAATCCATTGGCCCGAGACCAGTTCGTGGAGCAACGGACGCCCCGCCCCCTCCGCCGGGGCGGGATGGCGCGGCCGCCTGCCCTGGGGCATCTTGCGTCTGGACCTGGGACTGGTCCAGGATCCCCTCGACGCCAAGGGCCGCCTGGCGATGGCCAGCCTGGGCTGGAGCCTGTGATGCGGCCGGGTGGCCGGCCCGGTCCCGGCCGCCTGGGCCGGATTGCTACCTTGGTCGTCAGCGGATTGGGCCTGTCGCATGCCGCGGCGGAGAGCCAAAGCCCGGACCTGCTCGCTTCGCCCCTTCCGCCCCTGGGAGGGGACAGCCTGCTGGCGGCCGTGGACACTCTGACCGCCGTGCCGGAAACAGCCGCCTGGCCCGCCCTGCTGATGGTGGTGGGCACCATCGCTTTGCTGCTCCTGCTCTTCCATGGCAGGTCATCGTGAAGGGACTCGCATGATTCGCGCGCCGCGCCAACTCGTTCTCCTCTTCCTTGGCATCCTGCTGCTCTCCGCCTGCAGCCAGAAGCCGCGGGAGTTGATTCCCGTGAACCAGGCCATGGCGCGCGCCATGCGGCAATTCGAGCGGGGGCGCCATGCCGACGCCCTCGACCGCTTCTCCAAAATGAGCCTGGACTACGCGGGCAGCAGCCTGATGGACTCCATCCGCTACATGGAGGCGGAGTGCCAGTACCGCCTGCGCGAGCACCTGCTGGCGGCCGACCTCTACGAGGAGCTGATCCGCCGCTATCCCACCAGTCCCCTGGTGGACGACGCCCGCCTCCGCACGGCGGACTGCTGGTACGAGTTGTCGCCGGGCTACGCCCTGGACCAGACCTACACCCTGCGCGCCATCGACGCCTACCAGACCCTGCTGGACGACTACGCGGACAGCCCGCACCGTCCCCTGGCGGAGGAGCGCATCTCCGCCTGCCGGCTCAAGCTGGCCACCAAGGACCTGAAGGCGGCCGAGCTCTATGTGAAGATGGAGTACTGGCCGGCGGCGCTCATCTACCTGGATGACATCCTGGAGACCTGGTACGACCAGGCCGCCATCATGGAGACGGCCCTCTACCTCAAGGCGGTCTGTCAGGTCAAGATGAAGCGGACGGCCGACTCCCGCGCCAGCCTGGAGGAGTACCTGCTGACCTGGCCCGACGGGGCGCGGGTGGCCGAGGTGCGCCGTCTGCTGGCCGGTCTCAACTAGGAAATCCCGTGCCCGGCTGCATCGTCTACGGCGGCACCTTCGACCCGGTCCACGTCGGGCACCTTGCCCTGGCCGAGTTCGCGCGCGAGGAGACCGGCGCCAGCCGCCTCCTGCTGGTGCCGGCCCGACGCAATCCGCTGCGCGGCGAAGCGGGGGCCTCCTTCGAGCACCGCGTGGCCATGCTGCGGATTGCCGTGGCGGGAACCGGTTTCGAAGTGGACGAGCGGGAGGGCGGGCGGCCCGGTCCCAGCTACACGGTGGACACGCTGGAGGAGCTGGCCGCGGAGTCGGACGGGATCTTCCTGCTGGTGGGCGGCGACCAGCTGGCGCAGTTCCGTCACTGGCATCGCTGGGAGCGCATCCTCGCCCTGGCCTGCCTGTTGGTGGTCAACCGTCCGTCCTGGAGCGCCCCGCCCGACGCGGTGCCACACCGTCTGCTGCTTTGGCCGGGGATGGAGCTGTCCGCCGCCTGGCTGCGGGAGCGCATCGCCCACGGACTGCGGTGCCGGCACCTGCTGCCGCCGGGGGTCTGGGACTATGTGAAGAAGGAGCGCCTTTACCGGTGAGATGCATGGCCGCCATCACCGCCGCGGGAGCGGCGCTGCTGCTGATCCGGACCGCCCTGGCGGCGGGCGGCGCGCTCGATGCCTGCGCCTCGCCCTGGCCGGGGCCTTCCTCCGGACCGGCGCGCACTCCCTTGCACTCCTCGCTGGACAGCCTGGCGCAGCTGGGCGACGACGGCCTGCCGGCCTGGCACTGGCCGGCCCTGCCCGGCAACCAGGCCACCTACCGCAGCGAAGTGGAGATTCCCCGCCGCTTCGTGGTGGACGGGCTGCTGATGGGCTCCATCGGCCCGGCGGCCAACGCCGACACGGTGCGCCTCACCCTGCGCGACGGCTTCGATGCGGCGCTGTTGGACACCACCCTCGTGCTCCATGGCCACGGCCTGCCGGAGGAGATCCTGCTGCGCCGCAGCGTCACGCTGGAAGGCGGCGAGCGCCTGCGCATGGAGATCACCAGCCACAACCCCGCCCGCCCGCCCTGGATCACGGCCGACGACGACTGCCACGCCGGCAACCGCTCCTGGATCCGCGTGCCCGCGCTGGGCGACGCCTTCCAGGTCCTGGACCGCGATCTCTCCCTGCGCGCCCTGGGACGCTGGGCCGAGGGCGATCAGCAGCCGCCCCTCCTGCGGGCGGCGGCGGAGCCCGCCTGGAACCTGCAGCTGGGGGATCTTCCGCTGCGCGTGCGCCTGCGCGACGAGAGCGGCGTGGACAGCGTGTGGGTGGAAAGCCAGGATGGCACGTGGTCGCGGGGCCTGGCCCGGCTGGGCCCCTGGGCGGCCGACCCCGCCTGGGAGGAGTGGGGCGCCCTGCTCCGGCCCGCCGCCCTGGTCGAGGCGGGCGAGACGATGCTGGACCTGCGCCTCGTCGCCCGCGACGGCGCAGGCAACGAGGGCGGGCAGAGCCTGCCCACCCGCATCGACCCGGAGCTGCACTGGATGGGCGCCAGCGGCCGGGCGGACCAGGCTTGGCGCCCGGGCGCCCCGCTGGTGCCCGGCACCGTCCTGGCCCAGCGCGTGCCCCTGGGCCGCCTGCGCAGCGAGCACAACCTGATCAGCGCCGTGGTGGCGGGTGTCCGGCTGGAGGCGCGCGGGGGCGGGGAGCTGCTGCTGCGCCTGGTGCAGGATGCCCAGGGCCGCCCCGCCCGCGAGGACAACCGCTGGGTGCAGCTGGCCGACAGCCTGCGCCTCGTGGTGGACGGCACTTGTCCCGGCCCCGTGGCGGGCCGCTTCGCCAATCCGGTGGAGGGGGTGTCCCAGGGCAGCCAGGCCTGGCTGCTGCTGGACTACTCCCTGCCCTCCCATGCCACGGCGGCGCCGGCGCCGCTGCTGGAGAGCCACCCCCCCGGCGGTCCGCCGCCCGACAGCCTGCTCCACTCCTGGAGCTGGACGCCGCTCGAGAACGACTGGCATGCCCTGCCCGCCGGCACGCTGCTCATCGAGGCGCTCATCGAAGCGGAGAGCTGCGATTTCCAAGTGCCCTTCCTGGCCGACTTCGACGCCACCTTCGCCGGGCTTGAATGCTGGCAGGAAAGCCACCCGGCCGGCTCCCTGGGCTGGACCAGCAGCGCCCAGGGCGCCAGCGCCTCCTTCTGCTACCAGCCGGGCAACGCCTTTTTCGATCCCGACGATCTGCGCAGCGGCTCCTTCCTCTTCATCAATTCCGACGCCCAGGAGAGCGCCTCGCAGAACGACACCCTCGTCACGCCCTGGCTGCGCTTCGACGAGGGGGCGCTCCTCTCCTTCTCCTCCTGCATGGGCAACAGCGGATTCGACCTGCTCAGCCAGGTGCTGGCCCGCCGTCGCACGGGCGGCGTGGCCGAGGATTGGCAGCAGGTGCTGGCCATGGAGGAGATGCTGGCCCTGGGCGACTCCACCCTGGACCCCTCCTGCGGCGGCCGGCATCCCAACTGGAGCCGCGTTTCCGCCAGCCTGGCCCCGGCCGGCGAGGCGGGGGAGATCCAGCTCGCCTTCAACTACCAGGGCAGTTTTGGCACCGGCTGGGCGATCGACAGCGTGCGCGTCGATCCGGCCGGCGGCGGGGTGGCGAACGACCCCTGGGACGGTCCGGCCGTCAAGGCCGCCGAGCTGGGGCGCATCCATCCCAACCCCTTCAACCCGGAGACGGTCATCCCCTTCCGCTTGCGGCGCAGTGGCGCCCTGCGCCTGGAGGTCTACAACCTGGCGGGACAGCGGGTGGCCGTCCTCGTCGACGAGCCCTTCCGCCGCGCCGGGGAGCATCGCGCCGTCTTCCGTCCGGGCCCCCTGGCCAGCGGCATCTATCTGGCGCGCCTGGAATCGGAGGGGGCGGTGGACACGCGCCGCCTGATCTACCTCAAGTGAGCGGCATGCCTCCCATCCTGGCGCTGAAGCGCGACATGGACCGCCGCCTGCGCGGCGGCCACCCCTGGGTCTTCTCCAACGAGCTGGCCCCCCTCCCCGCCGGCCTGGCGGCGGGGGCGCTGGTGCGCGTGGCCGACCATCGCGGCCGCGAACTGGGGATGGGTTTCTGGAGCCGGGGCAGCCTCATCGCCGTGCGCCTCCTCACCCGCGACGGCGGCGTGCCGGGCGGGACGGACTGGTTCGAGGGAGGCCTGGCCCGGGCCATCGCCCGCCGCGCCCACCTGGACCGCGCCACCTGCCGCCTGGTCCACGCCGAATCCGACGACCTGCCCGGCCTCATCGTGGACCGCTACGGCGAGGGCGATGGCGCCGTGCTGGTGGCGCAGTGCCTCACCCAGGGCATGGAGTCCCGGCGGGAGGAGCTGGCCGCCGCGCTGCGCAGGCTCCTGCCGCTGCGCGCCCTCATCTTCGACGGCTCCTCCGCCTTCCGCGAACTGGAGGGCCTGCCCCGCGAGCGCCACTGGTGTCGGCCCGTGGCGGACGGTTGGGACAGGCGCTCCGCCGACCAACTGGGCGAGGAGGCGCGGCAGACGGTGGAGGTGGATGGCCTGCGCCTGGAGCTGGATTTCCGCGCCGTGCAGAAGGGCGGCCTCTTCCTCGACCAGGTGGAGAACTGGAGCCGGGCCGCCGCATTGGGGCGGGGCGGCGCCGTGCTCGACCTCTGCTGCTACCACGGGGGCTGGGGCCTGCAGGCGGCGCGGGCCGGGGCCGCGCGCGTGGACTTCCTGGACCGCAGCGAGGCCGCCCTCGAGCGCGTGACACGCAACCTGGCCTTGAACGGCCTGGACGCCCTGCCCGGCGAGCGCATCAACGCCCCGGTCCTGGAGGGCCTGCGCGAGCTGCAACGCGGCGGACGCCGCTACCGGCTGGTCATCGCCGACCCGCCCGCCTTCGTCAAATCGAAGCGCCACTACGCCGAGGGCCGCCAGGGCTACATCGATCTCAACCGCCAGGCGATGGCCCTGGTGGAGGAGGGCGGCTTCCTCGCCACCTGCTCCTGCAGCCACCATCTGGGGGTGGACGCCTTCCGCGAGGTGCTGCGCCTGGCCGCCCGACGCGCCGCCTGCCGCCTGCGCATCCTGGCCCAGCTGGGACAGGGCCAGGACCACCCCCAACTGCCCCAGGTGCCGGAGACGGGCTACCTCAAGGGATTCCTCCTGCAGGTCGAGCATGAGCGCCGCTGAGCGTCCCGCCGTCGTCATCGTCACCGATGGCGCCTGCCAGGGCAACCCCGGGCCGGGGGGCTGGGCCGCCCTCATCCGTGGCCCGCGGGGCCTGCGCGAGCTGTCCGGCGGCGAGACGGCCACCACCAACAACCGCATGGAGATGATGGCCGCCCTGCGCGCGCTCGAGGACCTGGAAGAACCCAGCCGCGTGGAATTGACCACCGACAGCCAGTACCTTCGGAACGGCATCACCAGCTGGATCCACGGCTGGATGCGCAAGGGCTGGCGCACCTCGACGGGCGGCCCGGTGAAGAACGAGGACCTGTGGCGCGCCCTCTGGGAGCAGGCGGGTCTGCACGACATCCAGTGGCGCTGGGTGCGGGGCCACGCCGGCCACGCCGACAACGAGCGCTGCGACCGCTTGGCCGTGGCCGCCGCCGAGCGGGCGCGGCGCGGCGACACGGAGGAGCGGCGGGGACCGGATGGCGGGGAGCGGGAGGCGCCCGCCCTCCCGCCACGTGGCGACAAAGGCAAAAGGCCAACGACGAGGAGTGCCCCCATGGACACCCCCACCCTGGATCTGTCCAGCGCCCCGCAGTGCGGGCGCAACCTGGAGCTGAAGTTCCCCCACCGCGCCCTGGACGAGATCAAGCGGCGCGCCGGGACCCTGGGCGGCAAGCTGCACGGCCGCCTCAGCCAAGACGACCAGTTCTACGCCGTGGGCGGCGGGGAGCGGCTCAAGCTGCGCCGCGAGACGCGCCACCTGCCCGACGGCCAGGCCCACAACCACGCCGAGCTGATCCGCTACACGCGGGCCGACGAGGGGGGGCCGCGCCTCTCCGCCTATGAGCTGGAGCAAGTGGGCGATCCCGACGCCCTGCACGAGCGCCTCGTCCGCGAGCACGGGCTGGACGTGCTGGTGCGCAAGGGTCGCGAAGTGGTCCTCCTGGGTCGCACACGCCTGCACCTGGACACGGTGGCCGGGCTGGGCACCTACGTGGAGCTTGAGCTGGTGCTGCGCGAGGGGGAGGATCCCCAGGCGGCGCAGGGCGAGCTGGAGCATCTGGTGCGCGGTCTGGGCCTCTTCGGCCTGCCCGCCGAGCCGCGCGCCTACGCCGATCTGCTGCGGGAGAGGTTGGCCATCACACCCGCCTGAGGACGGGAGCAAATGATCAGGTATGCGGATCCTCAGTGGGAGTACCAAAAATCGTCAATAGCAGCTCGCTATCGTCGATCATTCGGTATTCAGGTCGGCGGCCTGAGAGCTCCTGGCTGCGTGCCAAGAGAATCGGCACTCCTTCGCCGCGCTTGTCCATGATATGCGAGCGCGGTTGGGTGGCGCCAGCGCCGAGCGGTCTCACCGGACACCGGGCCAACAAGGAGGTCAGTGCCTCATTGCGGGCCGCCTGTCGATAGGGGAGACTGTCGACCGTCATCGTGTTGGGGATTGCACCTGGGGAGTAGATCTCCAGCCGGTCCGCGAACAGGCGCAGTCGGATCTTGCTGCCCGCCATCGAATAATCCCGATGGGCGACGGCATTGGTCACGGCTTCGAAGACGGCCAGCGCATCGAACTGGGGTCGATCCTCCCGCCCCCCGTTCCGCTTGACCGCCCCTATGCTCATGTTCTTGTCCACGAACCCGCAGGTGGCGAAAATCTGCTCGTCCAAGGGGCCGGTGATGTCGCGCGCGTCCAGCTGGTAGGCGGAGCCCGCTTGGGCGACGCTCGTTCCACGATAGGCGACGGCTTGGATGAACGCGTTCGGCAGGTGCCGGATGGAATCCCGGCTGCCCATCAGCAGGCCCGCCACGGTCGGCCTGAGCACGCCGTCATCGTCTTCCCGCGCCATGGCCAGCTTTCTCAGCAGATCGGGGCGCTCGTCCCGGGAAAGGTCACTGGCGAAGCGATCGCAGAGCGATGGCTCCAGCTCTTCGAGACTCGCGCCGGCCACCACTTGCTCGTCGAAGCGGATGAGCCGGGTCTGACTGCGTTGCTGGAACAGACTGGCCAAATTGTCAGGAGGGATCGGCCGCTTGCTGCTGCCCGCCCGCCACAGGTAGCCAGAGGGGCTCTGGTGGACGAACAGGCTGCGGAGAATCTCGACCACGATCACAGGTTGATCCCGACCGGCGCTGTCGGGCAGCGTCGTGCGCTCGATCAGCGCATTGAGGGGGGGCGTGATGGAATCGTGGCACGCCTGACGAAGCAAGTCTTCGACCGCGTCGAGCTTGTCCAGCGGAATGCCCACGACTTCCCGGGTCTTGTCGTCCGCGCCCAGCAGGAGCACGCCCCCTTGGAGATTCGCGAAGGCGGCGAGTTCGTCAGCCAGCGGCTTCTGGTCGGGCCCCGTGATCCTCGAGCCGGCAAACCGCACCTCTTTCAGCTCGAAGTACGAGTCTTCGCCGAGACGGACCTTCTCGAGCAGCTCGGATTTTGTCAGACGCATGTCATATCTCCCGTCCCAGTCTCGCCCAGCGTCGGGCGAAGGCCTCATGTCCGCCTTCCATCACATCGCAGACTGTCTTCCGCACAGAGGTGTTCTGAAGCGAGCCCGAGTGGTCCCGCCTGACAAGGCACTGTCCGCGGCTGTACTCGAAGGCGAGCACGAGTTCCGCATCGCCGTTGACCACGATGTTGGGATTGTGCGTGACAGTCAGCAGCTGGCGCCTGAGCTTGTTCTCGCGAATCTGTCTCACGACGAGATCGTAGATCATCTGATTGTCGAGGTCGTCTTCGGGCTGGTCCAGGATCAGCGGCTCCACGCCAAAGGACAGCAGAAAGGCCAGCAGAGCCGCCGCGCGCTGGCCGGCCGAGCCTTGTCCGATGGGCGAAAACCCAGCGCCCCCACCCCGACTGTACTCGATCTTCAGGTCGTCTTCGGGAAACCAGCATTGGATCCGATCTGCGAATTCTGGCTGGCTGCTCAGCTTCTTTTGCAGATGATTGTGGAAGTGGCCGCCGAAGCCAGCATCGACTCCAATCAAGCGCTGCTTGATGTCGGCGAGCGCTGCATCACGGTCGGTGCCTTGCGCGAGTATGGAGACCAGTCCGGCACCGGACCTTCCTGCCTGCCCGTTCCAGATGTCGGAAGCGAAGTGCGACGATGCGTCGAGCAGGTCGCGCAGGCTCTTCTCAAGCATGCGCTCATCGTAACCGAATCGAACAACTTCCATGCGGACAAATTCGTTAGCCGCGAGCTTCGTCGAGAGAAAGGCCTCGCGCTGGGTAGAAATCTGCGCGCGTCGGTCAAGAACCAGGGTCCATTGAGTTTCCATTTTCTTACGCAGGTCTTCGAGGCGCTGCTCTAGATCCTGGAACTGCCTGTGCTGCACATCCAGCTGCTGGCGTTCCTGCACCAGCCGGCCGAATTCCTGTGGGTCTTCCACGCCTTGAGCGGCCAAGGCCATCTTCAAGGCCTCATAGGCCTGGCCCGCGGCCCCCGCTCTGGCGCGCCAGGCTTCGAGGCGCTCGTCGCGTTGCAAATTTACGATCGCGGTGCGGAGCGTTTCGCGCGCTCTCTGGAGCGTGCGTCTGGTCTCGTCGAGGGAACCCTGCGCCTCGCCGCGCCAGGCCAAGGCGTCCGCGTCGGTCGTGGCATCGAAGACGCCCTCCGGCCAGTCATCCAGCAGCAGTGCCTGATCGAGTCCGTCGATTCTCCGGGCATAATCGCTCAGGGCTTCCAGCAGACCCTCGATCTCCCGCCCTTGGCGCTGGGCTTGCTGGAAGGCCATCAGCACTTCGGCATGATGGGACTGTTCGAAAGCGGCCAGCTTGCGCTGCAGCTCGTCCCGCCGGCGCTCGAGTTCGGGCGTTTCGGCCAGGCGCCCCTGCAGCTCCCGCTGCTGAGCGCGCAGGGCCAGGTAGCTGCGCTTGGCCTCCTCGAAGCCCTGCTTGAGCGCGGGCAGCTTGGGTTCAGCCTCGTCGATCACGGTCAGCAGGGCCTGGCGGCCGTCGCTGGCCATGGCGGCGATCTGCCCCTGCGAGAACAGACGCACCGGAAAGCGGCCGGCGGCAAAGGCTTGACTGCCCGCGAGGCGCCAGTCGCCAGTGGCTTCGTCGAAGTCTTCGATCCGCACCGAGTGATCGGCGGCCATGTAGGTCAGACGGTGATCGAGGCCATCGCGGGAGTAGACCAGCCGAATCTCGGTATCATCGCGCAGCGCGCCCTCGCCACTGCGTCCCTGCGCGGTCTGCTTGAAGCGCCGGAAGTCGCGATGGGGCGAGGACTCCTCGCTCAGGCCATCGAGCACTTCGCCATCCCGATGGAGCGCCAGCCTCAGCGCATGCACCACTGTCGACTTGCCCGTGCCGCGACCGCCGATGAGCGCGTTGCAGTAGGGCGAGAAGTCGAGCACCTGTGCGGCTCCACGGCCCATCACGCGTGCCTCGTGGATCTCCAGCCGCTTGAGGAAGTGGCCCGGTGTGCGGTAGGCTTCGAAGCGCTCCTCGTCGCTGCGCCGAACCGACACGCCATCGCCGTCCAACAGGGCAAGGCGCAGCCCTTCGAGCGTGAGCGCTCCCGCCTTGAACCAGGTGAAGCGCGAGCCTGGCACGGCGCTGCCCTGGAAGCTGTGGCTGTCACTGCCCAGCACACGGGCGTGTCGATGACCTCCCTCATCGTATAACGCCGGCGCTTGTAGATCGGGATCGACCCACTCCATTGCCAGCAGGTCACTCTCGGCGAGTACGGCGCGGATCGTGTTAGGATCGAGCCGTGAGCTGCGAGTGCCAGGCTCGCATTGCAGAAGCCCCTTGCCCTGATCCGCATGGGCGGGAATTGCCAGCCCACGGGCCTCGTGCACGGCACGCACGACTTCCGCTGCTCCGGTGCGAGTCACGCCATCGCTGTCCCCGGACTGTCCGCCATAGTCCACAAGACCCAGCAGGCGCGTGACCGTCTCCGTCGTCGCTTCGGGACCGAAGATCGCCAGCAGGTGCCAGCCACCCTGCACGCTGATCTCGACACCGGGAAAGAGCGTCAGCTCGCGGAAGCCGTCGGGCGGCGATCCTGCGTCGGCCGACGCTTTCATCGCGGAGTAGGCTGACTTCAGCGGGTCGATCCAAGCGCCTGTGTTGTGATCAGTGATTGCGACAGCATCGAGCCCTGCCAACATCCAGCGAATCAGCCACTTCTCCGGAGTGATTTCATTTGTTGTTCCAACAGCGGCCTGCCAGGCGGCGGTGTCCAGTGAGGCTGGAGTGTGCGTATGGAGATCAATCTTCCACCAGCGGGAGCCAGGATAAGGCCAGGTCGATCGTGTCATGGTCCCACCCCATGGCCGGCTTGCTTGTAACCGATGTGAATTGTGTCACACTGCAATCTACATCCACAACAACAAAGGACATCCAGCCAACAGAAATCCCAGATCAGGTCGCGCATCACTTCCGGCCGCGGATTGGCGATCACCACTTTGTTCACGAGCAGGCCCTTGGCCGAGACCTTGGCCGCCCCCGCCTCCACCGCGGCGCGCACCTCAGTCCAACGGCAACTCCTCGCATTGAGCCTCGACCAGGGAGCGAAACTCTGGGGAGAGTCGGTGCCAGTCCGACACGTCCACGGTGATGGGCAGGTCGCTGATGGAGAAGGTGTTGCGCAGGCGTTCCAGGAGGCGGAAGTCAAGCCGTTCCGGCCCCACGACCACCAGATCCAAGTCTGAGAAGCGCTCCGCCTTGCCGCTAACCCGCGACCCGAACACCAGGGCCTTGTACCCGGGCACGACAAATTTGAGGATGCGGCGCACCTCCTCAAGCTGCTCAATGGGCAGGTCAATCATGACGGGCGGCCAGGTTATCCAACAGGCGCGTGGCGTCCTTCACAAACGGCTCGGCAAGATCGAAGGCCACCTGGGCGTCCCGCTTATCGTAGGTGTGCGACGTGAGATTGCGCGCCTTGGCGTAGTCGATCCACTGCAAGGGGTTGTCAATCAATCCCGAACGGGCAGCTTCCCGGAACAAGTCCGCGCGGGAACGGGGTGTTTCCGCCTGTTCCCGCTTGCCGTTCTCTTGCAGCCAGCGCTGGATGAGCTTCCAACTGGATTCGTACGCGATCTCGAAATGCTGCACCACGCCGGCTCGGGCCGCTTCCAATAAGATGGGATCCGTGTCGGGTCCGGCTTGGGCCACTGCCTTTTGGTACTGGTCCAGAAGCTCCAACGCCTTCCGCAAGTCGCTGTGGGAGAGGGCCATGATGCACTCCAACTCACTGCACGAGGTCGCACCGTGGTCATCCGTTGGTGCGGATGGGGAAAAACTCAATAAATCAGATCAGGTCCCGCATCACCTCCGTGGGCGGATTGGCGAATCAAACCGGGCATGGATCAAATCAGGTCGCGCATCACTTCCGGCCGCGGATTGGCGATCACCACCTTGTTCACGAGCAGGCCCTTGGCGCTCACTTTGGCCGCGCCCGCCTCCACCGCGGCGCGCACCGCCGCCACCTCCCCAGTCAGCGTGACGAAGGCCTTGCCGCCGATGGCCATGGCCAGACGGATCTCCAGCAGCTTGACCTGGGCTGTCTTGGCGGCCTGGTCGGCGGCCTCGATCAGGCTGGCCACCGAGAAGCTCTCGATGATGCCCAGCGCCTCCATGGCGCCGTACATGACGGTGCCCTCCACCGCCGGGATGACGTCGGGATGGAGGTTGGGAATGACGAAGGTGTCCACCACCTCCCGCTCGCCCAGCACCTCGGCGGCGTCGATGGCGCTGCGCACCGCCGCCGTGTCGCCGGCGATCAGGCTCATGTGCTTGCCCGGGCAGATGGTCCGTGACACAAGCAGGCGGATCTCCGCCGTCTTCAGCATGTGATCGGCCGCCTCGATGCCGCGCGCGATGCTGCTGAACTCGATGATGCCCACGGCGCTGGTGGGGCGCTCCGGCGTGAACTGGCTGGGCTGGTTGCGCATCATTGGACGACGATCTCCGCTTGGGTGACGCTGGCCACGCGGCCGGCGCGGGGCGTGTGGACGGGGGCGCCCAACTTGCCTTCGGGCGGCGCCGCCACCAGCTGGCCGGCGGCCACCGTGTCGCCCTCGCGCACGAGGGTTTCGGCCGGGACGCCGATGTGCTGGCGCATGAGCAGGCGCAGCGGGCTGGCCGAGCCGGGCCAGTCCGTCCAGGGCGCGTCGTGCTCGAAGCGCGTCAGGCCCAGGCGGGCGAGCAGCTTCTTGGTGGGGAGGCGCCGGTGCTCGTACATGGGGTGCGGCGTGACGGTCTTGGGGCCGTTGAAGCGCTCGCCCAGGGCGGCCAGGCTGCGCTTGGAGTCCTGGCAGGCCTCGCGGGGGAAGAGACCCTCCGGACAGGCGAAAAGCGTGCAGATGCCGCACTCGCAGCAGATCTGGCCCCAGCGGCTGTGGGCGGGGAAGTCCACCACGAACTGCTGGCGCATGGCCTGGTGAGGCTCCAGCGGGTGGCCCAGCAGGTAGCGCGGGCAGAGCTGGGTGCAGAGGCTGCACTGGTCGCACACGGACTTTCCGATGCGGTACTTGGCCTCGCGGCTGCGCAGCTCCTGCCCCACATAGGGATGGTCGCGGGGCAGGACGATGACGCCGCTGGTCGTCTTCACCACCGGCGTGGACGGATCCTCCACGATGCGGCCCATCATCGGTCCGCCGTCGAGGATGACCCAGTCCTTCAGCCGCGTGCCGCCCGCCGCCTCGATCAGGTCGCGGAAGGGCGTGCCCACCGGGGCGCGCACGGTCATGGGCCGGCGCACCTCGCCGGAGACGGTGAGGAAGGAGTGGGTGACGGGCCGGCCCTGGGCCGCCTCGTGGAGGGTGAGGGCCGTCTCGTTGTTGAGCACCACCACGCCCACATCGAGGGGCAGGCCGGCGGGGGGGACGACGCGGCCGGTCAGCTCGTAGACGAGGGTCACCTCGTCGCCGGCGGGGTAGAAATCCCCCAGGATGCCCAGCTCGTAAAGGCCGCTGCCGGCCGGACCCAGGCTGGTGGCGCGCATGGCCTCGATCGAGGCCTTGTTCTTGCCCTTGATCCCCACGATGACCCGCCCGGCGCCGGTGGCCTCCGCCGCCAGGCGCGTGCCCTGGGCCACGCCCTCGGCGAAGTGCTGCATGACCATGTTGTCCTTGCGCAGCAGGGGTTCGCACTCGGCGGCGTTGATGAGCAGGGTGTCGACCCGGGCCTGCAGCTTGACGTGGGCGGGGAATCCGGCGCCGCCCATGCCGACGCAGCCGGCGCGCTGGATGAGGGAAAGGTCCATGTGGCTCGCCGCCTTCCGCAAGTGGTCGCCTGGCCTGGCCGCCGCGCCGGGGGACCCGGTGGCGTCGGAGGGGAAAGTAGCAATGCAGCGGCGGGGCGGGCCTGTCCGCGCTGAAGCGCGGTGATTCCCGCTTTCTTTTCTCGAAAAGAAAGCGGGGCAAAGAAAAGGCTGGCAGACCCTGCCCGGCGGTGTATGTGACACGCGCGGGGTCGCGCGTATCGGCACCTCCTGGTCTCCATCTCTTCGGCCTCTGCGCGCGCATACTTCCCGCCTTCGCTTCGCTGCGGCGGTCAGTCGCGACGCGCGACGAGGCCGAAATCAGGGAATCAGACTGCGAGAGGTCGCTTCGCCTAGGACGTTTGGACCGTTTGATGGTGAAGCCGAAGGCTGAACCAAGTGCCATGGCACTCGCATCAGGTGATAGGGCCCTCTGTTCGACGGTGGCCGTGAGGCCGCCTAGTTAGGCCCTGAGTGTCTTGGAGAGCGCTTCTTTGGCGCCACCTTTCTTCTCACGAGACGAAAGGTGGCAAGGTGGCGCGGCGCTTGCGCCGCAAGACCCAACGTGGTGACGCGCGACGAGGCCAAAAAGAGGGTCTTGAGGCGAACCCCCATCCCGGCCTTCCCCCTGGCAGGGGGAAGGAGGCCACTTGCCATATTGATCCCACACGAGGCCCAGCAACGCGAGGATGCCATGTCTGACGAGCCGATCCTGGACCCCCTCCCGGAGGGTGAGGCCCTGCCCGATTCCGCCCAAACAGAAGCCCTGTTGGCCGGCGACGACACGCCGCAGGATGCCGGCGGCGATGCCGCGCCCGGGGAGGAGGGGGAGGAGCCGGCCGGGATCGGAATTGACGGGGAGCCGGTTGCGGCGGAGGAAGCCCCGCCGCTTGGCGAAGGCGGGGCGGACAACAGGCGTCCCGGGCCGCGGGGGAGGGAAGGTGCCAGGCCGGTCGTGGAGCCCGAGCGTCGTTCCTTCGGCCTGGTGCGGCGCATCCAACCGGACGCCGTGGCCTGGGTGGCCGATTTCCGCCCCCTGGGACGTGAAGTGCAGGTGCGCCTGCGCAGCCCCTGGCAGGCCAATCCCGGACAGATCCTGGAGTATGGGCTGAAGCGGGCCGCCGGCGGAGGCGGCCGCCTGAACGGCGTGGACACCGTCTTCAACTTCAGGCCGAATCTGGAGCAGGTGCTGGCCCTGGACGAAGGGCGCGGCCTCTCGCCGGAGGGCCTGCAGTGGGTGATGCGGGCCGTGGCCCGCGAACCGGAGCGGATCCGTCAGGTCTTCGGACCCACCACCAGCGTCAGGCTCAAGCAGCAGCTGTTGGAGGAGGAGACCTTCCCCCTGCCCCGCACGCTCCTGCTGGCGGCGCTGGCCATCGCCCCCCTGGCCGGACGGGCGGCGCGACGCCTGTTGGCCGGTCCGCTCAAGCATCCGCGCGAGGCGGCCCTGCTGTTGGCCGGAGTGCCGCCCAAGGGGGAGGAGTCCCTTGTCGCACGGGTGGTGCGGGACCATGCCGACTGGCTGCTGGATCCGCTCCAGTTGCCGGCCGAGGGGCGGCGCGAGCGGGTGTTGCGCTGGTGGAAGGGGACGGGGGAACGGCGTTGGCTGCTGCAAGTGCCGGCGGAGGAAATCCCCGCCACCGCCGCCCTGCCCCTGCTGCAGGCCGGCGTATTCCATGAGGACCTGCTCCCTCCCCCCGAGGCGGCGGCCTGGCGGCGCCACCTGGACCCGGCCACGCGTCGGCGCCTGCTGGCGGCGGCCTTTCAGGATCCCGCCCGCGCCGCGCTGCCGGAGGATCCCTTCGCCGGCCTGGACGGTGACATGCGGGACGTGCTCAGCGCCCTGGCCGCCGATCCGCGCTGGGGTGACGAAGCGCGCTCCCGCCTGCTGGCGCGTGGCGAGCTGAACGGCGCCGCCGCCCTTGACCTGCTGCGCCAGGGCGCGGCGGGGGAGGCCCGGACGCGCCTCATCTCGCTCCTGGCCGCCCTGCCTGCGGACGGACGGCCCGTTCCCGGACCGCAGCTGGCTCTTGAGTTGTTCGCCGAAGGCGCCGCCCGGCCGGACAGTCCCGCCGGCGCGGCCCTGCTCGACTGGCTGGGCGGCCACGCCGCCGTGCAGGCGCAGGTGGAGGAGTGGCTGGGTGCGCCCGACCGGCGGGAGATGGGCCTGCTCGCCCTGGGCCAGGCCGGAGACTTCAGCCGCGCCCTGGTGCAGCGGCTTCTGGGCATGGCCATGAGTCCCGCCACACGGAGCCGGCTGGTGGCGGCGATCAGCCGGCACAGTCCGGAACGCTGGCAGGAGCGCTACCTGCTCAGCGACGAGGAGCGGAGCGCCTGGATGGAAGCGGGCGCCCCTTTGGCCTGATCGGGCGGAGGCCTCCACAGGTCCAGCGCCGGGCCAGGGCAACTTGACCTTCGCGGGGAGAGGGGGCTGCCCCCGATCCGGCGTCGGCTGGCGCTGCGATCCGTTGGGGATGCCATGCCGGCTGCGCACAAGGCTGAGGACGGCCGGCCAATCGACGCGGTGGTCCGACCAACCCGGTGTTCCCCATCCAGTCAGCAAGCACTATCATCCGCAGCGACCAGGTCGAAAGACTCCTGGCCAGGCACCCAAGCAGGCGAGACCGGATGACTTTGCGCGACGCCCCCATCCCCATGGCCCAAGCCTGGCAACGCCTGGCGGAGCTGCCGCTGGACTGGGGCGTGGAAGAGGTCGCGCTGGAGCATGCGGCGGGACGGATCCTGGCCCAGGACCTGCGCGCCGACCGCAGTTTTCCCCCTTTTCATCGCGTGGCCATGGACGGCATCGCCATCATGGGCGTCTCCCTGGACAAGGGAGACTGTGTTTTCCACGCGGCCGGCATCCAGGCCGCCGGCGACCCGCCCCTCACACTGGGCGATCGCGGCGATGCGATCGAGGTGATGACGGGCGCCGTGCTGCCGTCGGGTGCGGACACGGTCATCCCGGTGGAGGAGCTGGAGCAGGTGGCAGACGGCATCCGGTTGCGGGCGGGAGCGCGGCCGCGGCCGGGGCAGAACATCCACACCGCCGGCAGCGACGCCCAGGCCGGCGCCCTGCTCCTGGGCCCCGGCGCCTTCCTGCACGGACCGGCCCTGGCGGTGGCCGCCTCGGTGGGCGCCGCCTCGCTTTGGGTGAGGCGACGGCCGCGCATCGCCGTGCTGGCCACGGGCAGTGAACTGGTGGATGTGGGCGAGCAGCCGGCCCCGCACCAGATCCGCGTCTCAAACGTCACGGCCCTGTGCGCCGGCCTGCAACTGGACGGCCATCTCCCCGCCTGGAGCGGACGCTGCGGTGACGAGCGCGACCGGCTGGGCGGCACCATCAGGGACCTGCTGGCGAGACATGAGGTCCTGGTCCTGAGCGGCGGCGTCTCCATGGGGCGCTGCGACCATGTGCCCGGACTCCTGGCGGAGTTGGGCTGCCGCATCCTCTTCCACGGCGTGCGCCAACGACCGGGACGGCCCCTGCTGGCGGCCCTGGGTCCCGATGGACAACTGGTGACGGCCCTGCCCGGCAACCCGGTCACGGCCGTGATCGGCCTGCACCGCTATCTGCTGCCCTTGCTTCGGCTCAAGGAGGGTCGTCCCGATCGGGTCGCCACGGTCCGGCTGGCGGACACCCTGCCCTGGGGCCGGCCCCTGGCGCTCTTCCTGGCGGCCACGCTGGATTCATCAGCGGACGGACCATCGCTGGCGCACCCCCTGCCCGGGGGCGGTTCGGGCGACCTGTCCACCCTGGCTGCCAGCCGGGGCTTTCTCTGCCTGGAGGAGGAGGGAGGGCGTTGGGAGGCGGGCGAGCTGGTTCCCTTCCGGCCGTGGAGCGCGTCATGAACCGGCTGGTGGACTCCCACGGACGGCGTCTGCGCAAACTGCGCGTCTCCCTCACCGAGAGCTGCAACCTCCGTTGCTTCCATTGCATGAAGGAGGACCTGCCTGTCGCGCCGCCCTTCGCCTGGCTCCCTCCCGATGAGCTGGAGGGGATCGTGGCGCGCCTGGCGGCCCTGGGCATCGACCAGGTGCGCCTGACCGGGGGCGAGCCCACCTTGCGGCCGGAATTGCGGGAGATCGTGGCGCGGTTGGGCCGGCTCCCGCTGCGCCGGCTGGGCATCACCAGCAACGGCGTCCTCCTGGCGCCCCTCCTGCCCGAGCTGCAGGCCGCCGGATTGGGCAACCTCAATCTCAGCCTGGACAGCCTGGACGCCGCCACCTTCGCCCGGATCTCCGGTTCGCCGGACCACGCCCTGGTCCTGCGCACCTTGGACCAAGCCATCGCCCTGGGCCTGGAGACCAAGCTCAACGTCGTCCTCTTCCGCGGCCTCAACGACCACGAGGCGCCCGCCCTCGTCCGTTTCGCCGAGGAGCGCGGCGTCGCCGTGCGCTTCCTGGAACTGATGCGCATCGGGCCGGACCAGGCAACCAACCGCCGCTACTTCGTGTCGGCGGCGGAAACCCTTTCCCTGCTGCGGCGCGAGGGCTTCCGGCTGAGGCGCCGGCGTGCTCCGGCCGACGCCACCGCCCTGGAGTATCGCACAGCCGATGGCGGCCGATTGGGCTTCATCGCCTCCGAAACGAGACCCTTCTGTGCCGCCTGCTCCCGACTGCGGCTCTCCGCCGCCGGCGTGTTGCGGGCCTGCCTGATGCGGGAAGAGGGAATTTGCCTGCGCGGACTGGCGGACGGGGACTGGCCCGCGGTCCTGCGCCAGGTCCTGGCCTGGAAACCCCAATCCCGTCCCTCCCACATCGGCCAACCCATGGTCCGCATCGGCGGCTGAATCCAGTCCGCCGGACAAACTCCAATTCACGATCGGACTGGCGGCAGTCGATTTTGAATTCAATCAGCCTCAACAGCCAGATGATCAACGGGATCCAGATACGAAAATCAATCGACCCTATAATTGAATCTATTAAGGACGCAACGTCTTAACAGGTTCAGAAATGCTGAAGAACAAGAAATTGTCCGGCATTATTGACATGAACGTGAAGATAGATTCCTTCCACGGACCTCACATTTTTCTTGCATGCCCTTATTTTTGTTATCAGTTTCACAGGTGACAGCCTCCAGGCCTTGCTGGAGGACAGGGCTGGCGAGTGTTGTTCGGAAGAATTTGATCAGTCGGGCACCCCTGGTGCCCGCGACGGCCATGTCGTGAACCTTGTTCGATTTCCATGCGAGGAGCGGCCCCATGAACCATTCACCGACCGATCTGCCGGCGCAGGTGAAGCTCCTGGAAGTGTTGCAGAGTCGTCTTGACGACTACTGCCGGGCGATTGACGAGGCGGAACCCTATGGCGGGAAAGCCGACTCTTGGTTGGAGGAGGGGGCGGCCCATCTGCGGCAGGGACGGTGTCTGCTGACCGACGCGCCCCGTCCCCGGCCGGCGGTGGCGGTCCTGGCCGCGCACCTCTTGGGCGGCTTGCTGGAAGAGGCTCTCCCGCAGCGGGCGGAGGATCTGGCCCGGATTCGCGCCTACGTCGAGGAGGACGCCGCGGGTCACCTCGACAAGGTGCTTGGCGACCGCGGCCATGAGCTGATGGCGGCCTTCCAGTTCGCCGGACTGGCCGAGGACCTCGCCGTCTTCCATGCCATTTGGCTGGCCCGCCCCTTCCGTGCCTGGTTCGCCTGGCGAGCGGTGGGACAGGCGGGACTAAACTCCTGGACCGGCGGCAGTTGCCCGGTGTGCGGACACTGGCCGGCCCTTTCCATGATCGACACCAAGGCCGAGGGCCGCCGGCATCTCTGGTGCCTGCACTGCGGCACGGCCTGGCGCCACCCCCGCCTGCAATGTGCTTTCTGCGGATGCAGCGACCAGAGCCGCCTGCGGCACATCCACCTGGAAGGCGAGGAGAATTGGCGCCTCCAGGGTTGCCGGGACTGCAAGCGCTACGTGAAGGAGTTCCGCAGCGAGGAGGAGCTGGGCAGCCTCCCCTGGGATGCGCTCCTGCTCGGTTCGACGGAGCTGGACCTGGCGGCCGTCCAGCACGACCTGATGCGGGAATCCCCGCTCGTGTCGCAGCGGCCGCATCGGCCGTCGCCCCTCGCGGCGGCCCAGATCGAAGACCATCACATGTCACCCAATCCGGAGAGAGGCCGATGAATCTCACTCGTCGCAGTTTCCTGGGCGCGGCCGGCGCGGGCGTCTTCGGCACGGCAGTGGGCGTGCTGGGCCTGGCCAAGCCGGCCCAAGCCAAACGACGCAAGCGCTTCAAAACGGCGGAGACCAAGGAGAGCACCACCATCTGCCCCTATTGCGGGGTCGGCTGCGGCCTGATCGTCTCCACCCGCGAAGGCAAGCTGATCAGCATCGAGGGCGATCCGGACCATCCCATCAACGAAGGGGCCCTCTGCTCCAAGGGCATGTCCCTCTTCCAGGTGGCGAAGAACGATCGCCGGCTGCAGAAGGTGCGCTACCGCGCCCCGGGCAGCGCCAAGTGGGAGGAGAAATCCTGGGATTGGGCGCTGACGGAGATCGCCAAGCGCATCAAGACCACGCGCGACGCCACCTTCGTCGCCAAGGACGGGGACAAGCTGGTCAACCGCACGGAGGGCCTTGCCTGTCTGGGCGGCGCCGCCCTGGACAACGAGGAATGCTACCTGTATTCGAAGCTCGCGAGATCCCTGGGGGTGGTCTGGCTGGAACACCAGGCCCGCATATGACACAGCTCCACGGTCGCCAGTCTGGCGGCCACCTATGGACGCGGAGCCATGACCAGCCACTGGATCGACATGATCCACGCCGACGTGGCGATGGTGATGGGATCGAACGTGGTGGAGAACCACCCCATCGCCGCCAAATGGCTGAGCAGGGCCAAGGATCGCGGCGCCATCATCCTCAACGCCGACCCGCGTTACACGCGCACCTCCTCCTTCGCCGACCATTACTGCCAGTTCCGCAGCGGCACGGACATCGCCTTCGTCAACGGCATGATCAACTACGCCCTCGAGAATGGCTACATCCAGCGGGAGTACGTGCTCAACTACACCAACGCCTCCTTCATCATCCACAAGGACGTGGGTTTCCACGACGGCCTGTTCAGCGGCTACGACGAGGCCAAGCGCAGCTACGACAAGTCCACCTGGCAGTATGAGACGGGGCCAGATGGCATGCCCTTGCGCGACATGACCCTCCAGCACCCCCGCTGCGTCTTCCAGCTGATGAAGCGCCACTTCTCCCGCTACAACGTGGACACGGTCTGCTCCATCACCGGTGCGCCGCGGGAGGACTACATCAAGATCTGCCGCAACTACACCTCCACCTGGGCGCCGGACCGGGTGGGCACCTGGCTCTACGCCATGGGCACCACCCAGCACACCAACGGTACGCAGAACATCCGCACCTATGCCATCCTCCAGCTGCTGCTGGGCAACGTGGGGCTGGCGGGGGGCGGCGTCAACGCTCTGCGCGGCGAGTCCAACGTGCAGGGATCAACGGACTTCGGCCTGCTCTTCCACATCCTGCCTGGCTACAACCCCACGCCGGTCGTGGCGAACCAGGGGTTGGACGCCTACCTGGAGGCCAACACGCCCAAGACGGTGGATCCCAAGTCAGCCAACTGGTGGGGCAACCGGCCCAAGTACGTCATCTCCATGCTCAAGGCCTGGTACGGGGACCACGCCACGCCGGCCAACGACTTCTGTTACGACTACCTGCCCAAGCGGAGCGAGGACCACTCGCACATCTCCCTCTTCGAGGCCATGTACGAGGGGAGGATCAAGGGTCTCGTCCTGCTGGGCCAGAACCCGGCGGTGGGCGGCCCCAATTCCTTGAAGGAGCGCGCCGCCCTCGAGAAACTGGAGTGGATGGTGGCCGTGGACCTCTGGCAGACGGAGACCTCCACCTTCTGGCAGCGGCCCGGGACGAATCCCGCCTCGATCCAGACCGAGGTCTTCCTGCTGCCCGCCTGCTCGTCCATCGAGAAGGAGGGCAGCATCATCAACAGCGGCCGCTGGGCCCAGTGGCGCTACAAGGCGGTGGATCCGGTGGGTGTGTCCGCCTCCGACCTGTGGATCCTCGACTCGCTCCACAAGAAGCTGCGCGCCCTCTATGCCGAAGGCGGGGCTCTGCCCGAGGCGATCACCAGGATGAACTGGGACTACGGCACGCCCGACGTGCCGGACCACCATATCGAGCCGGACGTGCACCGGGTCGCGCGCGAGATCAACGGTTACTTCACCCGCGACACAACCCTGGACGACAAGGGCACGCCCAAGACCCACAAGAAGGGGAGCCAGGTTCCCGGCTTCGCCCTGCTGCAGGCGGACGGATCCACCGCGTCGGGCAACTGGCTCTACTGCAACAGCTACACGGGGCCGGAACCCAAGGACAACAAAATGGCGCGGCGGGACGGCACGGACGCACCCAACGGCATCGGTCTCTACCCGAACTGGGCGTGGTCCTGGCCCGTCAACCGGCGCATTCTCTACAACCGCGCCTCGGTGGATCCCGCGGGCCAGCCCTGGAATGCGCGTAACTGGGTCATCCGTTGGAACGCCGCCGACAAGAAATGGGAGGGGGACGTGCCGGACGGCCCCTGGCCGCCGGGGGAGAAGCATCCTTTCATCATGCGGCCGGACGGGCACGCCGCCCTGTGGGCCGCCACGCTCAACGACGGACCGCTGCCCGAGGCCTACGAACCGCTCGAGAGTCCGCAGCGCAACCTGATGTCCAGCGTGCAGGTGAATCCGGCGATCAAGCTCTGGTCCCAGGTCAGGCCCGAGCTCAACCCGGTGGGCGAGCACGAGCATTATCCCATCATTGGAACCACCTACCGCGTCAGCGAGCACTGGCAGGCGGGGGCGATGACGCGCAACCTGTCCTGGCTGACGGAGCTGGTGCCTGATGTCTTCGTGGAGATGAGCACGGCCCTGGCCGACCTGCGTGGCATCAAGAACGGCGACCGCGTGCAGATCATGACGGCGCGGGGCGCCATGGAGGCTTACGCCCTCGTCACCAACCGTTTCCAGCCCTTCCGGGTGGACGGCAGGATGATGCACGAGGTGGGGGTGGTCTGGCACTTCGGCTGGGAGGGCATCGCCAAGGGTGACAGCGCCAATGTGCTCACCTCGCATGTGGGCGACGCCAACACCATGATCCCGGAGTACAAGGCCTTCCTCTGCGATGTGCGCAAGGTCTCGGGAGGTGTGGCATGAAGGCGATGCTGATCGATTCCACCCGCTGTGTGGGTTGCCGGGCCTGCCAGATCGCCTGCAAGAGCTGGAACGAGTTGCCCAGCGAGTCCACCACCTTTTTCGCCGGCAAGGGCTACCAGAATCCGGGCGACCTCTCGGCTTCCACCTGGACGCTCATCACCTACAACGAGACGAAACGGCGCGGCCGCTTCGACTGGGTCTTCGGCAAGCGGCAGTGCATGCACTGCATGATGCCGGCCTGCGCCACCGCGTGTCCGGTCCATGCCCTCAAGAAATCCGAGGAGGGACCGGTCACCTACGACGCCTCGCTCTGCCTGGGCTGCCGCTACTGCCAGCTGGCTTGCCCCTTCGACGTGCCGCGCTTCGAGTGGGACAGGGTGCTGACCAAAATCACCAAGTGCACGCTCTGCGCGGACCGGGTGGCCGAGGGTCAGGAACCGGCCTGTTCCAAGGTCTGCCCCACCGACGCCATCGTCTTCGGGGAGCGCGGGCACATGCTGGAGGAGGCCCACCGGCGCATTGAAAGCAACCCGCGCAACTATGTGCACCACGTCTACGGCGAGACGGAAGTGGGTGGCACCTGTGTCTTCCACATCTCCGACGTGCCTCAGGAACAACTGGGTCATGTCAAGGGCCTGTCCACTGAGCCTTACTCGGCCTATTCCAAGCCGGCCATGGCCACCATCCCCTATGTCCTGACTGGATTGGGCCTGGGTCTGGGCGCCGTGTCCTGGATCGTCAACCGCCGGCAGCAGCTGGCCGCCCAGGAGGAGGATTTGGGACACACGAAGGATCCAGAGCAGGGAGGAACAGGGCAATGATCGATTTCCTCAAGCGCACCAGTCCCGGGCTGCTTGCGCTCTACATCCTCGCCGCCGTGGGCCTGCTTCTCATCGGCTACCGCTTTGTGATGGGGCTGGGCGCTGTCACCAACCTGAGCGATTCCTATCCCTGGGGCCTGTGGATCGGCGTGGACGTGCTGGCCGGCATCGCCCTGGCCGCCGGGGGCTTCGTCGTGGCCGGCTCGGTTCACCTCTTCGGATTGACGCGATTCCACTCCCTGACCCGGCCCGCCATCGCAACGGCCTTTCTGGGTTATCTCATCTTCATCTTTGGATTGATCGTCGACCTGGGGCGGCCCTGGAATCTCTGGCGCGCCATCTTCAACTGGAACCACAGCTCCCCCATGTTCGAGGTCGCCTGGTGCGTCATGCTCTACACCAGCGTCCTCTTGCTGGAATTCCTGCCCCCCGTTTTCGAGCGTTTCCGACTGTCCGCCCTGCATGAGCACTGGAAACGGCTGGCCCCATGGTTCATCGTGTTCATCCTGACCTTGTTCACCTTCGCCATGACCGACTCCGTCGTCTGGGCCGTCGTCATGCTGGCCATCCTGATGGGCTGGGAGCTGCTCTTCCGCCTCAAGTTGAGTTCACGCAGCATCCAGATGCCCCTGCTGATGATCATGGCCGGCGTGATGTTCTCCACCATGCACCAGTCTTCGCTGGGAACTCTCTTCACCTTGGTGCCGCACCGGCTGCATGCGCTCTGGTACTCACCCATGCTGCCCGTGCTCTTCCTCCTGTCCGCGATCATGGTGGCGCCGGCGATGGTGATCGTCGAGTGTTTCGCCAGCGAGAAGGGCCTGGGGCACAAACTGGACATTCGGCCGCTGACCTCGTTCGCACGGGCCATGCCCTGGCTGCTGGGCACCTACTTGCTGGTCAAGATCGTCGACCTCGTGCTGCGCGGGGCGGTCTACGACGCCCTGGCGATCAGCTGGCAGTCCTGGTCCTGGTGGGGCGAGCTGCTGGTGGGGGTCGTGCTGCCCTTCGCCCTCTTCCTCTCGCGCGATGTGCGCGAGAAACGTGGCGGCCTGCTCACGTCGGCCGCGCTGGTCGTGATCGGGTTGCTCTGGAACCGCATCAATGTGACGGTGGTGGGGATGATCGATCCGGACGGCTCGGTGTACCACCCCTATTGGGCGGAGATTCTCATCACCCTGGGGCTGATCTCCCTGGGCATCCTGGCCTACCGCGTGATCTCGATGTATCTGCCGATCCACGGGCACGCCGACCCTGCAACCAGTTGAAGGGGAGGAGACATGCAAGAACGTAGACGAAGCGACTACTCGCGGGCGATCCTGGTGTTCATGGTCGTTGTGCTCAGCATCGGCATGATCTTCCAACTACGGGTGGGCGTCGATACCCACCGGCTGGTGGCCAAGATCGAGCGCAGCACCCATGTGGACATCGCCGCGCAGGTGGCGGGCCTGCCCGATCCATTCGACCCGCTTGATGAAACCTGCACGCGCTGCCACTCCGAGCGGCGCTATGGCGGCAAGCAACTCAGCGGGGAGGAGGTTGATCAGGTCATCGCCCAGATGAACCAGCATCCCGATGTCGGGATCAGCCGCCCCCAATGGGAGCGCCTGCATGCGGCCCTGGTCATGCAGCGCTGCCTGGGCTGCCATGACGACGTTGTCATCAAGGAGTTCCTGGCCATGTCGCCCTACCAGCGCCATGGCCTGATCGACCACATGATCCACAGCTCGGGTTCGACCATCACCCGCACCGACAGCGAGGAGATCCTCTCGGCGGCGATCACGCTCGGGTCGGACTAATGGACCAGTTCCCGTGATCTGCCGGATGCTGTTCGCGGATGCTGGTCGCTTCCAAGATCCATGCCGCGTATCGCGAACCCTTCGGGAAGTGCCCGCACCGCCCATGGCTGCGTTGCATCCCCTTGGCGTAGCCCCGCAACGCCGGCACGGCTGCGCCTTGCCCTGGTCATTGTGGACAATTCATCATCCGTCCTCTCGCGAGAATCGATCCACGGGCGCCACGGGCATGAGGCGCGGCACGGCGATCCTGCTCCTGGCCTTGTTCCATGGCCTTGTCTTCGGTCGGGAGCCTGTCGGCACGCTGGTGATCTTCCATGCCGGCAGCCTGGCCGTGCCCATGGCCGAGCTGGGTCGCGAGTTCAACCGCCTCCACCCCGGGCTGGAGATCCGCCGCGAGGCGGACGGCAGCCGCGTCTGCGCACGCAAGATCAGCGAACTGGGCCGTGCCTGCGATGTGATGGCCTCGGCCGACTACCGGGTGATTGATGAGCTGCTCATCCCCGGCCATGCCTCCTGGAACCTGCGCTTCGCCTCCAATGAACTGGTGGTGGCGATGGGCAAGGGAAGGGTCCAATCCAGGCGCGTGACGGCGGACAATGTCTTCGATCGCATGCTGAGCGGCGAGTTGGTCTTCGGGCGCTCCGACCCCGACAGCGATCCCTGCGGCTACCGCACCGTGCATGCCATCCGGCTGGCCGGCCTCGAGGCCGGCCGGCCGGGCATGGCCGATTCCCTCCTCGCCCTGCATCACCGGCACATGCGTCCCAAGGAGGTGGACCTCCTCGCCCTCCTGGAAATGGGCGAGATCGACTGCCTCTTCATCTACCGCTCGGTGGCGGTCCAGCACGGGCTGGACATGGTGGCGCTGCCGGCGGCGATCAACCTGGGGGACCCCGCCCTCGACGAGTCCTACCGGCGGGTCTGGGCGGACGTGGCGGGGAAGCGCCCGGGCGAGACGACGCGCCTCCATGGCGAGTCCATGGTTTACGGCGTGACCATTCCCACGAGCAGCCCCAATCCCACGGCGGCCCTGGCCTTTGTCCGCTTCCTGCTGGAGAAGGAGCAGGGCGGCGCCATCCTGGCGCGGCTGGGGCAGCCGGGCGTGGCGCCGGCCCCCACGGATTGCTGGGAGGCCCTGCCCGCCGTCTTGCGGCCCTATGCCCGGCCGGCGCTGAACCGCGAGGCGACGCCATGAAACGCCTCGACGGACTGCAACTCGCCTTCAGCGCGCTGGGCGGCATCGTCCTCCTCTTCATCCTGGCCCCGCTGGTGGGCGTCTTCCTGCGTAGCGGCCAGCACAGCCTGGTCCTGGCCGCGGCCGATCCCGAGGTGCGGGCCAGCATCGGGCTCACCTTGTGGACCTCCATGGCCGCCACCCTCTGTTGCGCCCTCCCCGCCATTCCCCTGGCCTGGCTGCTGGCGCGCCGCCGATTTCCCCTGCGCGGCCTGGTGATGGGCGTCATCGACCTGCCCATCATCATCCCCCATTCGGCGGCGGGCATCGCCCTGCTCGGCGTGCTGGCGCGCCATACCCCGGCGGGAACGCTGGCGGGGAAGCTGGGCATCTCCTTCGTCTCCACGCCGGCCGGCATCATGGCGGCCATGGCCTTCGTCAGCCTGCCCTTCCTGGTCAACGCCGCCCGCACGGGATTCCAGGAGGTGCCGGAGCGTCTGGAGAAGGCCGCCCTCAATTTGGGTGCCTCGCCCCTGCGCGTCTTCCTCACGGTGTCGATGCCCCTGGCCCGCCGCTCCATCCTGACCGGTCTGGTGCTGATGTGGGCGCGCGGCATGAGCGAGTTTGGCGCCGTCATCATCATGGCCTACCATCCCACCGTCGCGCCGGTGATGATCTACGAACGCTTCAGCACCTTCGGCCTGGCCCACGCCCTGCCCGTCACGGCCCTGTTCATCCTGGTCTGCCTCGCGCTTTTTGTCGCGCTGAAGGCCCTGGCTGGAGACTCCCGCCGTGTTGCGCCTTGAGCAATTGGACATCCGCCTGGGCGGCTTTGCCCTGCGCGGCATCGACCTCGACCTGCACGAAGGCGAGTACCTCGTGCTGCTGGGAGCCTCCGGCACGGGCAAGACCGTGCTCCTGGAGACGCTGGCCGGCCTGCACCGGCCCGCGGGCGGCTGCATCCGGCTGGATGGGCGGGACATCACGATGGAGCCGATCCAGAGTCGGTCCATGGCGCTGGTCTACCAGGACCAAGCCCTCTTTCCCCATATGACCGTGCGCCAGAACGTGGCCTATTCCCTTGCCGGACGGGGCCTGGGACACGCCGCGCGGGAGGAGATCCTGGGCGGGCTGGCTACCGTGACGGGCATCGCGGACCTGATGGGGCGCCGCCCGGCCACGCTGTCCGGAGGAGAGGCGCAACGTGTGGCGCTGGCGCGGGCCCTGGCGCGCCATCCCCGCTACCTGCTGCTGGACGAACCCCTCGCCTCCCTCGATTGCGACGCGCGGAGCGGCTTGCGTTCCCTCTTGCGAAATCTGCACCGGTCGGGCCACACCATCCTGCACGTCACCCACGACTTCGAGGAGGCCCTGGCGCTGGCCACGCGCGTGGCCGTGCTCGAGGACGGCCGCATCGTCCAGGCGGGGCCGCCCGCCGAAGTCTTCCGCCATCCCCGCAGCCGCTTCGTGGCCCGCTTCACGGGCATCCGCAACGTCCTCCGCGGTCGGCTGGAAAGCTGCGACGAGGATGGCATGACCATGGGCCGCTTCCACGTGGAGGGTCTCACCTTCTCCGTCATGACCGAGGACGAGGGGGGGCGGGGCTGTCTCATGTTCCGGGGCGAGGATGTCTACCTGGCGGTGGAACGGCCCCGGGCCGAGCTGCCCAATCTCTACCCCGGCCGCGTCCGCGACCTGGTGCCCGCCCGTGGCGGAGTGGAGGTGGAGATCGACATCGGCATCGCCATCCACGCCCTGCTCGACGAAGGACTCGTCCGCCAGTTGGGGCTGGCCGCGGGGCGGGAGGTGTGGACCTCGCTCAGCAGCACGGCCGGCCGCTTCATCGGAGAAGGATCATGACGGATTGGCCCGCCATGCTGCTGCTGGGCGCCACCGGCCGCAACGCCGGCAAGACCAGCTTCGCCTGCGCCCTCATCCGCCGCCTGTCGGAGCAGGGGCCGATCCTGGGACTGAAGGTCACGGTCATCCGCGACGAGGAGGGCTGCTGCCCGCGCGGAGGCGTGGGCTGCGGCGTCTGCGGCGCCCTTGCGGCGCCCTTCGAACTGGCCAAGGAAGTTCTGCCCGGAAGTGACAAGGACACTCGGCGCATGCTGGCGGCCGGGGCGCGGGGCGTCTGGTGGCTGAAGGTCCGGCGAGAGGCCTTGGCGGAGGGAATCGACGCCCTGCGGCAGGTGGTCGACCCCGGCCTTCCCATCGTCTGCGAGTCCAACAGCCTGCGCCTTGCCCTCAAGCCCGGCCTCTTTCTCATGATCCATCACACGACATGCGCCCAGATCAAGGAGACGGCCCGTGCCGTGCTCCCCCTGGCCGACCGGCTGGTCCTCAGTGACGGCCAGCGACACGATCCGGACCCCTCACGGATTCGCTTCCACCAGGGCCATTGGGAGCAGGCGCCCTCCCCGGCCGCAGAGAGCCATACCCTGTTCTTCTCCATCCTGACGACCGCCACAGCCTGAAACAATCAAGCAAGGAGGATTCTGTGAATTCCTGGAACCGCATGGTTATTGGTGCCACGATGCTCTCCGTCCTGTCACTGGGCGCGGGGGCGCAGACGATCGGCACCTCCCTGCCCGTCACGCTCTATGGTTTTGTCAAAGGCGATCTCGCCTTCGACACGGACCCGGTCGACACCGGCAACTTTTTCAAGTGGGTGCCCGCGCCCGATCCGGCCAACGACACCGAGGATGAGATCTTTCTCACCGCCAACCAGACACGCCTGGGCCTCAAGTTCGCCGGCCCCGAGGAGGACGGCATCAAGACCGGCGCGGTGGTGGAAGTGGACTTCTACGGCGGGGGTGACGAGAACAAGGCCAATCCCATGATGCGCCAGGCCTACGTCACGGCCGTCTGGCCGGACCTGGGGCTCGAAGTGTTGGCCGGCCAGACCAGCGACCTGATCTCCCCCCTCTTCCCACGCACGGTCAACTACGCCGTGCAATGGTGGGCGGGCAACATCGGGTACCGTCGGCCGCAGTTCCGCGTGAGCAAGGGCTGGGGCGGCCTGAAGACGCAGGTGGCGCTGGCGCGCACCCTGGGCGGCGAGCGCAAGGGGACGCCCAACATCCAGTATCGCCTGGCTTACGACTTCAAGCTGCTCACCGACAAGCCAAGCTCCCTGGGCTTCTCCGGCCACATGGCGACCCTGGACGACACCGTCACGCCCGAGTCCGAGACCCAATCGATCAATGTCGAGTTCAGTCTCCCGCTCACCTCGAAGCTGTCGGTCAAGGGCGAGTACTGGAGCGGTGAGAACATGGCCCCCTACCTGGGCTGCATCGGCCAGGCCGCGGCCGAGGGCGTGGGTTATTGGGTCGACTTTGGATTCGCCGCGTCGCCAACCCTGGATTTCCACGTGGTGTACGGCGTGGATGATCCGGACGAGGAATCCACCGACTATCCGCTGGTCGCCCCGGCCCGCCAGTTGAACACGGCCCTCAGCGTCAACGCTTTCTGGAAGCTTGGCAAGGCCCTCACCTGGGCCAATGAAGTGGCCCTGCTCACCACCGAATACGTGGGAGTGGGCGCCGAGGACGGCGAGGCCACCCGCTTCCAGACCTCCTTCATCTTCTCCTTCTGATCCATCCGTATCCGATGGGCAAGGCCCCGTTCCCAGGAGCGGGGCCTTTGTTTACTCTTTCCTGTTAAGGATTAGCCGAGCCGAACTTCTTATCGTTCCCCTGAACTTCATTGCATGGGAGGGATCCGACATGACCCGACACGTGGGCGGCCTGGTGCTGTTGATCGCTTGCCTCCTGAGCGGCCGGGCCACGGCCCTGCCGCGCTACTCGGCCCAATACGCCCAGTCCTGCCATCTCTGCCACCACAATCCGGGTGGCGGGGGCATGCGGACCACCTTCGGCAGCCAGTTTTTCACGGGCACGGAGTTGGCCGCCAAAGGGCTGGCCATGGAGGAGCTGGAGCGCCTGAGTCCGCGCCTCTCCGAGCGGGTGGAGATCGGACTGGACCTGCGGGGCATGGCCCTGGTCGAATCCCAGTCCGGCGATCCCGCCACCAGCCTGGCCGAGCACGAGCGCAGCACCTTCTTCCTCATGCAAGGCGACCTCTATCTGGGTCTGCGCATCCACGACCGGGCCCAGGTCGTGCTGGAGAAGAGCCTGCGCGGCGAGGGGGAGGGCTATGCCTTGCTGCAGGTGCTGCCCTGGCACGGCAGCGTCAAGGCCGGGCGCTTCCTGCCCACCTATGGTTGGCGATGGGCCGACCACGACACGGCGGTGCGCCGGGCCCTTGGCTACGGAGCTGGCCAGGCCGACACCGGCGTCGAGCTGGAATTCCATCCGGACCACTACAGCCTGTCCGTGGCCCTGGGCAACGACAACGCCGGCCTGATGGATGGCGATCGCGGCAAGGCCCTCACCCTGCGCGCCTTGTGGCAGGGACGCGCCGGCGGCAGCGCCCTCAGCCTGGGGGCCAACGCCCGTGTCTCGGACCGCGCCCCGGCGCCATCGCGGACGATGGCCGGGCTCCTGGCCGGCATCGCACGCGGCCCCCTGACCTGGACAGGCCAGGTCGACCATTTCACGGCCGATGGGATCAGCGGCATCGCCTTCTCGCAGGAGCTGGCCTGGCGGCTGCGCCCGGGCCTCGACCTGCTCTACGCCTATGATTTCCACGACGAGGATGTGGAGCGCCAGCGCGGCATCGATCTGCGGCACCGCCTCGGCCTGGAGTGGATGCCCGTGCCCGGGGTCGGCCTCAAACCGGCTCTTTCCCTCCTGCGGCACGAGGAGTTCGAGGAGGCGGACGAATGGCTGCAGGGAGAACTGCAGCTTCATCTTTTCATGTAGAAAGGACGAACCATGAAGGGCATGATGCGTGTCCTGACACTGCTGCTGCTGGCCGGCGGCCTGGCGGCGGCGCCCCGCACCTTCCAGGTGAGGCCCGGTGCCGCCCACACCAAGGTCTCGTTCCATTCGGAGGCGACGATCGAATCCTTTGACGGCAGCACGCGCCAGGTCAAGGGTCAGGTGACGGTGGATCCGGGCAATCCGGGCGAGGGGGCCGCCGCCTGGTTCGAGGTCGACCTCACCACGCTGGACACGGGTCTCTCGCTGCGCAACACCCACATGCGCGAAAACCATTTGCATACGGACAAACATCCGGTGACCCGCTTTGAGATGAAGAGCCTCACCGGACAGGTGCCACCCCTGAAGGCGGGGACCACGGCGCGGTTGACGGCAAGCGGGGATTTCGCGCTTCATGGCGTCACCAAGCCGCGCACCGTGCCGGTGGATGTGACCTGGCATGCCGAGGGGAGCGGCACGCCGGCCAGGCACAAGGGAGAGGTCCTGCACCTGCTCTGCCGCTTCGTCGTGGCTCTGGCGGACCATCAGATCCCACGTCCCCAGTTCCTCTTCATGAAGGTGGCCGAGACGATGGAGGTGACCGTGGACCTCTGGGCGGTGGCGCCATGAGGGGTCTGGTGCTCCTCGCGGCGCTGGCCGGCTTGGCCGGCTGCACGGATCTGGGGGAGGAGGCCGATCCTCCGGCGGGCACCTTCACGAGCTTCCTGGCCGATGTCTCCCCCATTCTGACCGGCAATTGCGTGGCTTGCCACGGAGCGGGAGGCTATGGCGGGCTTGACCTCTCGACCCATGCCGGAGTGATGGCGGGAGGGGCAAGCGGTCCGGCGGTGGTGGCCGGGGATCCGGAGGCCAGCCGCCTGGTGCAGCGCATCTCGGCCACGGACGCGGCCCAGCGCATGCCACTGGGAGGACAACTGGCGGCGGCGCAGATCCTGATCATCCGCCATTGGATCGAAGAAGGGGCTGAGGAGAACTAGCAGCCCGTCGGACTTGGCCACTTGGCGGTCTTCATCGCCCCAATCGGCCCGGATTTTCCGCAATTTTCTTGAACAGACCACCAGTATGCCCTGCGAAAATTCCGAAAAACCGGCCTCGATTTGGGCGCGAATCCCATCCAAGGCCCAAGCCCGACAGGCTGCTAGGGGTCCCGCTTCAATTATCTGTAGAGCCGCGCCCTCCCACCTCCCCCCGCCCGCCCTTCGAAGGGGCGTCCTGGGGAGCGCGCGACCAAACGGAAAGTCATCGGGTCAGGTTCCCGTGATTCCAGCACCATTTGTGGTTTTTTCTCGTCCCCCCGACCACAAACTGGACGGTGCCGGCTTGCCGAGGCGGCGACGGCGGCTGTTCGTCCAATCCAGCGACCACCCCTTGCCCTTCGCGACGGCGCACTCAGAGCAGCAAGCGCTTGGCCACCGGCTCATAGCTCATGAAGTCGGCGTGATGCACGATCCAGGCCTCGGTTGTGCGCGCCACCAGATTCCCCTCGCCGGCATGCGTGGCCACGATGTGCGACACGGCGTCGGGCAGGCCTGCTTCCATGCAGAGCGACACGCCGGTGAAGGGATGGCGCAGGTATTTGCCGCGGGCGCTCTGCCGGCTGCCGCCGGCGGGGTCGGGTTCGTACTCGAGCAGTTTGCCCACGTCGGCCAGGATGGCGCCCGCCACCACGGTGTCGAGGTCGATGGGCAGGTGGTCCCCCATGAAAGCCTGCATGGCCCGGGCGGCCTCCCGGGCGATGTGCACCACGCAGCGCTTGTGCGCCATGAAACTGACCGAGGTGGGGTGGAGAAGGGTGAAGGGGATGGTCTGCAGGTCCTCCGCCGTGAGGGGGCTGCGCTGCAGCGCGAATTCCCAGGCCCGGGCGGTGGAGGCCCGCAGGGAGTCGCTCTCGATCCAGTCCAGCTCAGGCCACAAGGCCAGGATGTCCGTCTGCCCGCTCATCATTTCTCCGCTGCTTGTTGATGCCTCGAATGCGAACTTACCACTTGGGAAAGGTGCCCACCGGCGGTGGGCGCCCAAAGCCGGGGAATCACATGATCACGATCAGCCGCCATTCCGTTCCCTTGATGCTCCTCCTGGCGCTGGCCCCGTCCAGCGGCCTGGTCCTGGCCGCTGAGCGCGGTGACGCGTCCGGCTGGCCGGGCCTGGGCGCCCTCCCTGAGCGCGCCCCCCGGGCGGACCGGCAGGTGATGTGGGTCTTCCTCTCCGGGCGGGGTCCTGCCGCCGACCGCGAGGTCCTGCCCGCCGACGAGCGGGCCACTTGGCGCCGCGAGGTCCGCGGCCGCGGCAATCGCCTGTCAGAACCGGATCGCAAGATCTCCCGCTCCCACCTGCGCAGCTTGCAGGCCAGCGGCGCCCGGGTGCGGGTCCAGAGCCGCTGGTTCAATGCCGTGTCGGTCCAGGCCACGCCGGACCAGCTTGACCAGATCCGCCAGCTGCCTTTCGTGCGGGAGATCCGCCCCGTGGCGCTGGGGCGCCGGAAGCCTGAGCCGCGGCCGGTGGGAGCCCGGCCCGGGCCCGCCCCGCGGCTGGAGTACGGCGGCTCCTTCAACCAGCTCGAGATGATCGGCGTGCCCGCCGCCCACGAAGCCGGGCTGAGCGGGGCGGACATCCGCGTGCTGATGATCGACACCGGCTACTACAAGGACCATGTGGCCTTCGGCGCCGGACGCATCATGGCGGAATGGGATTTCATCAACCAGGATGGCCAGACACAGAACCAGCCGGGCGACCCGGAGTCCCAGCACCGCCACGGCACGGCCACGGCCACGGCCCTGGGCGGCCATTGGCCCGGTCAGCTCTATGGACCCGCCTACAACTGCCACTTCCTCCTGGCCAAAACGGAGGACACCTCCAGCGAGACCCCCGTCGAGGAGGACTACTACCTGGCGGCCCTGGAATGGGGCGAGAACCTGGGGGCCGATGTCGCCTCGGCCTCGCTGGGTTACACCGACTGGTACACCTGGCCCGATCTGGACGGACAGACGGCCCTGGTCACCCTGGCCGTGGACGCGGCGGTGGGTCTGGGCATGACCGTGGTGGTGAGCGCCGGCAACGCGCGCAACGATGAGTGGGGCCACATCGGCACGCCGGCGGACGCCTTCGGCGTGATCAGCGTGGGCGCCGTGGACGAGCTGGGGCAGCTCACCTGGTTCAGCAGCCCTGGTCCCACCTATGACGGCCGCATCAAGCCGGAAGTGTCTGCCCAGGGACTGAATGTGGCGGCGGCCGGCTGGGAGGACCCCAGCTCCCTGCGCTGGTTCGCCGGCACCAGCCTCTCCTGCCCGCTCGTCGCCGGGTGCGCCGCGCTGCTGCTTGAAGCCCATCCCTTGTGGACACCGGCCCAGGTGCGGGCCGCGCTGATGAGCACGGCGGATCGCGCCGCCCAGCCGGACAACGACTACGGCTGGGGCATCATCGACCTGCCCGCCGCCCTCCAGGCCTTCCCCGAACCGGGTCCCGTCAACATCGCGGTGGTGGGCAACCAGGTCCAGCTCAGTTGGCCCGAGGATGCCTATGCCCTCTACCGCATCTACCGGGCCGACCATCCCTGGGGGCCCTTCACCTTGCTGGGGCAGACCACAAGCAACAGCTGGAGCGGCCCCAGCCAGCTCAATCAGGGCAGCGGATTCTTCCGCGTCCAGGGTCTGGTCGACCTCCCCTGATGGGCGCCTCCCTGCGCTGGCGGGTCCTTCTGGCGGCCTGGGCACGGCCGCTGGTGGCGGACCCCCTGGCCCTCTCCCTGGAGCTGCGCGCCGCCACCGGGTCGCCGGCCCGGACGCTGCGCGACGATCGGCGCAGCCGCGTCCTGCTGCTGGCCAGCCCACCCGCGCCACTGGCCACCCTGGCGGCCGGCCCCTGGGTGATGAAACGTCCTGTGTGGCGGGACGGACGCTGGTGGAACCGCCTGGCCTCCCTGCTTGCCGCCGGCGAAATGCGACGCTCTTTCGCGGCGGGTCTTCGTCTCTTGTCCCTGGGCATCGCCACGCCGCGGCCCTTGCTGCTCCTGGAGGGACGGAGGCGGGGCGTGTTGGTGGAGTCCTGGCTGGCTTACGAATTTGTGACCGGCCAGCCTGTGGAGGAGCGGCATTGGAGCAGGGTGGTGGAGACCTTGCGCCGCCTGCATCAGGTGGGCCTGCGTCACGGCGATCCCCACCTGGCCAACTGGCTGGCCACGGACAGGGACGATGTTGTGATGCTGGATCCGGCCCCGCGCCCACTGCGCCGCTGGTGCGCCGATGATGCCTACGACTTCGTTCTTCTGCGCAACTGCGCCCCGGCCATTCTGCCCTTGTTGCCCGGGGTCGGGACCACCGGCTGGCGCCTGGCCGAGGCGCGCAACGCCTGGGTGCAGGGCTGGCGGCGACTCAAACGAAACCTGAGAGGAGTCTTCCATGATTGAGGTGGCGAGGGAGGCCTTGTGGCGGCAGTTCGGTGCCGCCATCGACATGCTGGGCAACGCCATTCGTGCCTGCCCGGTCGAGCATTGGGGGCGGGTCGGCGACTGGAGCGCCCCCTGGGTTCTGGCCCATCACACTGTCTTCTGGCTGGACTTCTATCTGGCTCCCAGCCGCGAGGGCTATCAGCCCCCTGCCCCCTTCGGCTTGGAGGAGCTTGACCCCGCCGGCGTCCTGCCAGCGCGGGTCTCCCGTCAAGAGGACCTGCTTGACTGGCTGGGCTCGGCCCGCGACCGATGCCGCGCGGAGTTGGCCGACATGACCGAGAGCGAGGCGGGCCGTCTCTGCGACCAGCGCCCCGGCATGAGCCGATTCGAACTGCACATCTACAATCTGCGCCATGTCCAGCATGGGGCGGCCCAGCTCAATCTGCTGTTGCGGCAGCGGGTGGACGATGCGCCGCGCTGGGTCGCTCGGGCTTGAACAGCCGGGCCACCCTGGCGACCCTTGCTTGACCACCAGGCGGGAACCCAGGCGCCGCCGTCGGCGTTGACCCGCCTTTCGCGACCAAGGCCAATCCAATTATCTTTGGCCTGACCGTCCGCTCTTCACGTCATCCGCCCAGCGAAAGCGGCCGGTCGCGCCAGGGGATCGGCCTGTCATTGACCCAGGCGGACAGTCCCAAGGTGGGAAGGAGGGCGGGACATGGCTGATTCCCGGCAGACAAGCAGAGGCACAAGGACATGATCCGGATCGAGCAGCTCAGCAAGAACTACGGTCCCGTGGAGGCCTTGCGGGACGTGAGCCTGACCGTGGAGTCGGGCGAGATCGTCGGCCTGCTGGGACCCAACGGCGCCGGCAAGACAACGGCCATGAAGGTGGTCACCTGCTACATGCCGCCCAGTTCCGGCCGGGTCAGCGTGGACGGCCTGGACACGATTGAACAGGCTCTTGAAGTCCGCCGGCGGATCGGCTACCTGGCCGAGCACAATCCCCTCTACCACGACATGAGCGTGGCCGAGTATCTGGACTTCGCCGCGCGCCTGCACGGCCTGCCGTCCTCCCGGGCACCGGCCGCCATCACACGCGCCGTGGGCCGCTGCGGATTGGGGGACTACCGCCACCGGCTCATTGGCCAGCTCTCCAAGGGCTATCGCCAAAGGGTCGGCCTGGCCCAGGCCATTCTCCACGACCCGGAGGTGCTCATCCTGGACGAGCCCACCTCCGGGCTGGACCCCAACCAGATCCTCGAGATCCGCCACCTCATCAAGGAGCTGGGCCGGGCCAAGACCGTGATCCTCTCCACACACATCATGCAGGAGGTGGAGGCGGTCTGCAGCCGCGTCCTCATCATCAACCGCGGGCGCATCGTGGCCGACGACACGGCGGAGAACCTGCTGCGCCAGCGGGCCGGCGTCGTGCGCACGACGGCCGAGCTGGCCACCGGCGGCCGGGAGGCCGCGGCTGTGGAGCGGCTGCTGCGCGAGCGGCTGCCCCTGGGGGAGCTGGACGCCCGCGCCACGGACCAGGGCCTGCGCGTCACCCTGACGCCGGCGGCCGGCGAGGATCTGCGCGAGCCGCTCTTCCGCCTGGCCGTGGAACAAGGCTGGGTGCTGCTCGAACTGTCGCGTTCACAGAACACGCTGGAGGACGTCTTCCGCGAGCTCACGCTCGAAGCGCCCCGGGAGGCGGCGGCATGAGTGGCATGACGCGGCATCGGACCCACAGGCTGTCGACGGGCCAGACGGGAGGAGAGGCATGAACGCGGTGCTCGCCATCTGGCGGCGGGAAGTGCTGGCCTATTTCAACAGCGCCGTCGCCTATCTTTTTGTCACGGTCTTCCTGCTGCTGGCCGGTTGGTTCTTCTTCAGCGGCTTCTTCATCGGAGGACAGGCGGAAATCCGCGGTCTGCTGGAGCTGATCCCCCTCCTCTTCATCTTTTTCGTGCCGGCCCTCACCATGCGTCTCATCAGCGAGGAATGGCGCTCGGGCACGCTGGAGCTGCTGGTGACCTACCCGGTGCGCGACCACGAGATCGTGCTGGGGAAGTTCCTGGCGGCGCTCAGCCTGCTGGCCGTCACCATCGCCGGCACCCTGGCCTGGACCCTGACCGTATCCGCCCTGGGCGACCTGGACACGGGCATGGTGCTCACCGGCTATCTGGGCATGCTGCTGATGGGGGCGGCCTACACGGCCATCGGCCTGCTCGCCTCCAGTCTCACGCCCAACCAGATCGTGGGCTTCATCCTGGGCATCGCCATGATCCTCGTCCTCTTCCTGCTGGACAAAGTGCTCTTCTTCATTCCAGCCCGGCTGGTGGGCCTGTTCGAGTACCTGGCGGTGGACGCCCACTACCACAGCATGATCCGGGGCGTGGTGGACAGCCGCGATCTGGTCTACTATGGCACGCTGATCGCGCTGGCCTTGTATCTGGCGGGGCTCAGCCTGGGCCGCCGCAGGGGGAACTGAGCGATGAGGACCTTTTTCACGGGCCGTCGGCGCGGCAACCTCTGGCTGGTGCTGGCTGTCCTGGCCGCCCTCAATGTGGCCGGCCTGATCCATTTCGGCCGCCTGGATCTGACCGACGGAGACATCTACACCCTCTCCGCCTACAGCCGCCGCCTGGTGGCGGAGCTGGAGGAGCCGGTCACCGTCAAAGTCTTTTTCAGCGAGGATGTGGGGCCGCAATTCAACCAGAACCGCACCTACCTGCGGGACATGCTGGACGACTACAAGGCCTTCAGCCACGGCCGTCTCAGCGTGGAGATGGTGGACCCCAAGGACAAGGAGGCTTTCGAGGAGCAGGCGCGCCGGTATCGGATCCAGCCCTTGCAGGCCCAGGTGCTGGAGAATGACGCCTTCACCTCGCGCATGGTGCACATGGGACTGGCCTTCCTCGCCGGCGACCGGACGGAGACGATTCCGGTCCTCACCGATGTGGGCGGCCTGGAGTACACGATCACCGGCACCCTGCGCCGCTTGACGACCACCCAGCTGCCCACTCTGGGCATCCTGCAGGGGCACGGCGAGCCGCCCCTGGCCGCGCCGGGCCGCCCCGGCCTGCCGCCGGAATCCGGACTGGGCCTGCTGGCCGAGATGCTGCGCAAGGATTACCAGGTGCGGCCCGTCCACCTGCCGTCCGTCGCGGGCATCCCGCCCGAGATCGGCACCCTGCTGTGGGTCAAGCCAAGCCAGCCCGTGGACACGGCCACCCTCTACCACCTCGACCAGTTTCTCATGCGGGGCGGCAAGCTGGGGCTCTTCCTGGACCAGGTGGAGGCCGACCTGCAGACCCAGCAGGCGCGACCGGTGGACCTGGGTCTGGCTTCCTGGCTGGCCCACTACGGGCTCCGCCTGCAGGAAGCACTGCTGGCCGACCTCAGTTGCGGCAACGTGCAGGTGCGCCAGGGCGGCGGCGGCTTGATGTCCCTCTTCGCCGTGACCCTGCGCTACCCACTGTTCGTCCAGGTGAAGGACTTCGCCGCCGACCACGCCATCAGCCGCGACTTGGCGGCCGCCGCCCTCTTCTTCCCCTCGCCCCTGGACACCAACGCCTTTGCCGCCGCCCGCGCCATGGGCGCCGAGGTGACGGTGATCGCCCGCAGCACGCCGCAGAGTGAAATCCAGGCGCCCCCCTACAACCTGGCACCACTGGAGCGCATCGATCGCGCCGTGGTGGACGAACGCTTCCACGCCGGTCCCCAGGTGCTGGCGGCCACCGTGGCGGGCCCCCTGGCCAGCGCTTTCGCCGGCAAGCCGGCGATCATGGCGGAGGGCGAGGGCGGAGCGCCTGGGCCACCGCATCTTTCCACAGCCGCGGACAGTCGCATCGCCCTGGTGGGGGACGGCGATTTCCTGGTGGACGGCTACGCCCAGGCCGGCAACCTTGCCCTGGCGCAGAACATCACGGATTGGCTCAGCCTGGACGAGGGCCTCATCTCCATCCGGGGCAAAAGCCTGGCCGCCCGTCCGCTCAAGGAGTTGTCCGCCGCGGCGAAGAAGTGGATCAAGTGGTTGAACATCCTGGGTCTGCCGGGCCTCGTGATCGGCTTCGGTCTGCTGCGCTGGTCGGCCCGTCGCCGCCGCGCCCAGTCCCTTTGAGAGAGGTGCCCATGTCTCGCAAGAACCTCTACCTGACGGGCCTGCTTGGTCTCCTTCTCCTGCTCATCCTGCTGCCCAGGGTGATTCCGGAAGGGCGGGACTATCCCGCGCAGTTGGGCGAGGTGGACACGGCCGCCGTCAGCCGGGTGTGGATTGCCCAGGGGCGGGACTCGATCATGCTCGAGCGGCGCGAGGGGGTCTGGCAGGTGGGCGGGGATCAGGCCTGGCGGGCGGACGACCGCGCCGTCCAAGCCATGCTGGCGAGCCTGGCCAACCTGGATGTGGCGGCCCTGGCCAACGCCAACGACAATCTGCTGGCGGATGACCGCTATGGCCTGGGCGATGCCGCCGCCACCCGACTCAAGATCTGGGAAGGGGAGCGCCTGGCCTTGGCGGCGCGGGTGGGGAGGGCCAGCCAGGACTACCAGGGCAGCTTCGCCCGACGGGAAGAGGACCTGGCCATTTATCGCCTGACCCGTGAAGTGGGCGGTCGACTTTCAGTCTTGCCGGGGCGCTGGCTGGACAAGCTCGCCTTTCGCGCCAGCTCGGACAGCGTGGTCGCCATCGAGCTGGAGCGGTCGGACGGCCGCCTGGCCTTCGCCCGTGGCGACACGGCCTGGAGTGTGTCCTGGCAGCCCTTGCGGGGCCAAGGCTGGCATGGGGCGCGCGGCTCGGAGACCACTCTGCCCGGCCTGCTGGCCGCCTTGTCCAACCTGCGCCTGTCCGATCTGCCCACCCCTGCCCAGCGTGAAGCCCTGCGCGCGGCTCCCGCGGTGCTAAGCCACCACCTGACGCTGGCGGACGGCGGGCGGCACACCTTCCAATGGGCGCGCCTGGACAGTGAGGAGAATCTGGTCTTCCTGCGCCGTGAAGGGGAGGACCATTGGTTCGCCATGTATGCCGCTCTGCTTGACCGTTTGCTCGAGGCGCCATCCGCCTACAGGCAGTCACCTTGACGGAAGCGCCTGCCCCGTGAAGACTTCCGGGTGATCGCCTTGCGATTCCCCCCCTGCTCCGCTATACTCACTGCTTCCTTTTTCCCCTGCTTGACGCAGGTGGAATCCTTGCCATCCAGATGGGCTGGATGGCCTTAGTCCACAAGGAGATGCAATGAGTGAACTCCGTAACTACGAGATCACCTTCATTGCCGAGCCCAACTTCGACGATGAGCGGGTCAATTCCCTGGTGGGAAAGTACTCCGAGTTCATCGAGAAGAATGGCGGCACGGTGGAGAAGGTGGAACGCATGGGCAAGAAGCGGCTTGCCTACGCCGTCGAGAAGCGCCAGTACGGCTACTACATCTACAGCGAGGTGAAGATGCCGGGCGAGGCGGTGGCGCCGCTCAAGCGCTGGTTCGCCTTGTCCGAGGATGTCTTCCGCCACTTGGCCGTGCGCATGGATGAGCGCGACATGCGCCACAAGGCCCTCACCACGGACCACTACCGCAAGGAGATGGACCGCCGCAATGCCGCCACGCGTCCGGGCGCCCGTGAGGGCGGCGGCCGGGAAGGCTACCGGGAGGGTGGCCGCGAAGGGTATCGCGAGGGCGGGCGTCCGGAGCGGAGGGAAGACTGATGGCCTACCAGCGCAAGCGCATCTGCCGCTTCTGTGAAGCGGGCGTGAAGTATGTCGACTATCGCGACGAGAAGCGGGTCTCCCGTTTCCTGACCGAGCGGGGCAAGATCATTCCCCGCCGGGTGTCGGGCACCTGCGCCAAGCATCAGCGCATGTTGTCCACGGCCATCAAGCGGGCGCGCATCCTGGCCTTGCTGCCCTTCGTGTCCGACAACCCGGCCTAAGGAGGTGGAGCATGAAGGTTATACTGCGATCCGATATCGATAGCCTGGGCAAGATTGGCGAGCTGGTCAACGTCAAGCCCGGCTATGCCCGCAACTATCTGGTGCCCCAGGGTTTCGCCTATGTGGCCACTCCCGGCGCCCTGCGCCGATTCGAGGAGGAGAAGCTGCAGTTGGTGAGCGCCGCCGAGCGTGAGCGGGGCCGGGCCCTGGCGCTCAAGGCCCGCATCGAGGGCCACAGCTATCGTGTGGACATGAAGACGGGCGAGCAGGGTCGCCTCTATGGCAGTGTGACGGCCCAGACCATCGCCGACCTGCTGCACGAGGCGGGGATCGAGATCGACCGCCGCCGCATCAAGCTGGAGCAGCCGATCAAGGCCCTGGGCGAGTTCAAGGTGCCCATCAAGCTCTACGGCGAGATCACGGCCTCCGCCGGCGTGGTCGTCGCCGACGCTGATGCCCATGTGCGGGCCGCCATCGAGGCGGAAGTGGCCGCCGCCGAAGCCTTGGCCCGGGGCGAGGTTCCGGCCGCCCAACCGGCCGTCGAAGCAGAGGCGGAGACCGGGTACGGAGCGGAGGAAGCTTAATCCGCGCCTGATTCAAGCGTCATCCAGGGGGCCGATCGGCCCCCTTTTTCCATGCTGTGGTCCGGCACTTCAACCGGAATGGGGAGGATGCGATGGATCTGTTGCCCATGATTGGCCGCCACCCCTGGCTGACCGCCCTCCTGCTGGGCTTGGCGGCGCTGCTGGTTTACGCGGTGGCCAAACGGCTGCTCAAGCTGGCCCTCATCTTGGCGCTGGCCCTGGCGGGGCTGTTGCTTTGGATGCGCCTGACGGACCACCACCTGCCGCCAGAGGTGGAAGGTCTGGTGCGCAGAGCCGGCAAGACGGCCCAGCAAGCGGTCGAGAAGTCGGGGGAACTGCTCCGCAAGGGTGAGGAAGCCCTGGACAAGTAGGTGCCGGGAAGCGCCGGTTCAGCCGACCACCCACACCTGATTGCCAAGGGAGAGGGCCAGCAGACCGCGGGCGGGCAGGGCAAGCAGCCCCGGGCGGCGCGGCAGAGTCAATTGGCCACGCATGACGCCCTGGGGCGAGATCTGATGCAAGACCATCTGCCCGTCCACCACCCAGATCCAGCCACGTCCGTCCACCACGGGCGGCAGGCCCGCGCTGGCCAAGGGTAGTCGCCAGAGCAGGTCATAGTTGCGATCCAGGGCGTAGAGGGCCTCTTCGCCCAAGCCGATCCAGCCGCCGCGGGGCCGTGCCGCCAGCAGGAGCGGCTCCAGCATCTCGCTCAGGGGCGTGCCCTGGCGGTCCACGAAGACGGTGCGGCCGGAGGCGTCCAGGAAGCCACACTCCTCGTCACGGTTGAGCACCGGCGGGTGGGCCAGATCCCCGCCGGGGAACCACCACTCCACTTCGCCCATGGCCGAGCAGCAGAGGCATCCCAGCTCGTGCTGCAACACCATGCGACCATCCCGGTAGAGGGTGGGCGGGTGGAGGGGCGGTCCGGAGGACGCATGCATGCCGTCCCGCCGGAAGCTGAGGCGCAGAGCCAGGAAGTCCTGGTGGAAGTGGACCTGCAGATCGCCGGCTCCGGAGAAGACGAGGAGGCGGCCATCCGCGGAGGCGGCCAATCCACCGCTGGCATGGAAGGAGGAGTCCGGGCTGGTGGTCAGGACGCGCAAGGCGCCATCCGGATCGAGGACCTGGATGGCATGGGGATTGACGAGGGCGCAGCGCCCGCCGGCCAGCCACAGGCCGGGACCCCAGCCGTGCCCTTCGTCCGCCTTGTGGAGGGCGCTATCCGCTTCCAGTTCGACGTGCCGTTGGTGCGTGCCATCCGGCCCCCACTGGTCGAAGGTCGTCCCCTGCACCAGGGACCAACCGCCACCCGGCGCCGACAGGCAGCAACCGGGGTCGGCGGGGACAGGAAGCGGCAGGGTGCGCATGCGGCCCAGGTCAGGCGGACCCGGGAGAGTTGAGCAGGAGCTGTTGGCGGCGTCGGCCAGACGTCGATTCCAGGGCAGGAGCGCCGGCGAGTAGGGGGAAAAAGGGATCAGCATGGGAAGCAGGCCCGCTCATCGGTTGAATTGCAGCCCGTCAACTCCCTCCTTTTCTGGCGGCGGTGCGGCATGCCCACTGCCCTTCGGGAACCTGTACCGCCGAGTTTCCCGAAGTCTCGAATCCGCCCCGGCAACGGGGCGGATTCACATCCGCCGGGCGCAGAGCACCAGATCGTGGCTGTCCGCGTGATAGAGCTCGCCTTTGAGCGAGCCGTAGACCTGGACTTCCCCGAAACCAGCGGCCAACACCAGCTCCTGCAATGGGCCGGCATCAAGGGCGAGCAGGCGATCGCTCTTCACCTGGCGGATCCAACGCCCGGGGCCGTCCTCCTCGATCCGGACCAGATGCACGCGCGCCACCGCGTCCTTCACTTCAATCATTTTGAGGAAGTGGCGCAGGGGGCGGCCGTCGACGAAATCGGTCTTGAGCGGAAAGAAGGCCTGGGCCGGGTTGCGGAAGCGCTGGTAGTTGAGCACGTGGATGAGAAGCCCGCCGCGCCGCGCCAGGCGGTCGCGGAAGGCGGCCAGCGCCCGACCGGCCTCCTCCTGGCTGGCCAGAAGGCACAGACTGTTGCCCAGGCAGAGCACGCCGTCCTGCGCCTCCAGGTCCGGGGGCTCCAGCAGATCGCCCAGGAGAAAGCGGCAGGCTCCCGGCGCCAGGGACAGCCATCCATCGTCTCCCGCCCTGGCTGGCGCCGCCAGGGCATGGGCCGTCTCCAGCATGGCGGGATCGCGATCCACGCCGGTCATGCGGAAGCCCATGGCCGCCAGGCCGAGGCAATGGCGGCCGCTGCCGCATGCCATGTCAAGGGCCTCGCGGGCATTCCAGCTACGCAGCCAGGCCCGCAGAAAGGGCAGCTCGCGGTCGAGGCGGGCCTGCCAGTTGGTGGCTCGGTCGAAATCGGTGCCGATGGTGAAGCTCATGTGATGATCCCGCTTGACCACTCCATGATAGCATGGCGTCGGGGTTTCGACCCTGCCGCCGCCTTGTGCGTCGGGTGTGGGAGGGGGGCGCCGGCGGGCGGCTCTTGACTTTGTCGCGCACCGGTCTATATTACCAGCCTTCGTACCTGTTGGGCTGTCGTCTAATGGCAGGACAACGGATTCTGGTTCCGTGAATTGGGGTTCGAGTCCCTGCAGCCCAGTGATCAAGCGGCCGCCCTGTGCGGCCGCTTACAATTTGTGAGACACTCCCGCCTCAGCCCAGACATGAAGAAGCCCCGGCCGGGGCCGGGGCTTCCATTGCGGGACGATGTCGGGGAGCTTACTTGACCAGCAACATGCGACCACTCTGCACCTGGCCCATGGACTCCAGGCGATAGAGGTAGAGACCGCTGCTCAGGTTCTCCGCGTTGAAGGTGACTTGGTGCTCGCCGCGCTCGGTCATGCCGTTCACCAGCGTTGCCACCACGTCGCCGGCCAGGTTGTGGACCGTCAGCTTCGCCACGGCCGTCTCGGGCAGGGTGAAGGAGATGGTCGTGGTTGGGTTGAAGGGGTTCGGGTAGTTCTGGCCGAGGACGAAGCTCTGCGCCGTCTCATTGGCGTCGACGTTGCACTCCTCCCAGACCTTGCGCGCCGTGTTGGAGAGGTGCTGCGCTCCCGCGGCGTCGTAGAAGCTGGCCACGAGCAGGTCGGTGCCGGCCACGTAGCTGGTGAAGGTGAAGGAGGCCTGGCCGAAGTTGTCCGTGGTCAGGGTGCCGCTGCTCAGGCCGTTGTTGGGACCGAGCACCACATCGATCACCACGTCCTGGCCAACCACAACCTGGTTGTTGTCGTCGGTGATGGTCACGGTGACGGTGTGCGGGTCGCCCAGGCAGTTGACGGCCACGGTCGGGGAGAGCTGCGCATCCACGGGCAGCGGGTCACCACAGTCGCCCAGGGAGCGGGCGTACTCGATGCAGTTGCTTTGGAACTGGTTGAAGTGGGGGGCGATGCCATAGCAGTAGCCGCCCGGGATGTAGCACTCGGTGGGCTGGGTCATGGCCAGCACGGCGCCGGAACCGATGGTCCACTCGGCGCAGGTGGCCTGTCCCCAGGTGCCCGTGGCGATGACGTTGGCCGAGCCAGGCAGGTTGAGCAGGTCGTCATGGCTGGCATAGTTGCCGTCGAACATGGGGTAGGGCATGCCCGTCGCCAGGTAGTGCGGCCCGGTGAAGTAGTTGTAGTTGTCATAGTTCAGCACCGTGCTGACACCACCCGGCATGTTGATGCTGCCGCCCCAGGTGCCCGTCTGGTAAAGCATGACACCGCCGCCCTGCACGTAGGTCGTGAAGAGGCCCACCGCCGCGTTGACGTTGTCCTGGTAGATCGTGTCGTAGTAACCGGTGGTGCCGGCCGTGACGGCCACCATGCAGTAGTCGGACAGGGTTTCGCTGGTGATCATGTCGCTGGTGATGACCGTCACCACCGTGCCGGCCGCGGTGAAGAAGGGAACGATGTCTCCGCCCCAGGGCAGGAAGTCGCGAATGAGCAGGACGGGCTCGCCCGTGCGAGGGCCGTAGGTGCCAGGAACGGAGGGAACCTGGGCGTTCTGGTTGCGGGAACCCGTGTCCGCAAAGGTGACCTGGCCGAGGCCGAGGGCAAGCAGCACGACGGTTGTGGTAAGAGCCTTCATCGAGTCCTCCAAATGGTTGTGTTGGTGTTGTCTAGTTCAGGGCATTGTCAAGTTGGCAAGGGTCATGCCAATTGGAAAACAATGCCGATTTATGATCAGTTCGAAATTGGATCTTGCCTCCTGTTGCAATTCAATGTGTTTGCTGGATAACACGTGATCTGGAATGGTCATGTTGAACAATTCGATGCGTTGAATCATGATTCTGTCAAAGTTCCACTTGCCCACGACATTCACGCTGGTCATGTCTCCGGCAGGACACCCGATCCAGCAGCGTCACTTGACCAGGAGCATCCGTCCACTGCCCGCTTGGCCATCGGCCTCCAGGCGATAGAAGTAGAGCCCGCTGCCAAGATCATTGCCGTTGAAGGTGAAGCTGTGGGCGCCGCGCTCCAGCATGCCGTCCGCCAGGGTGGCCACCCGAGCGCCCGCCAAGTCGTGGATCAGGAGGCGGACCGGCCCCGTCTCCGCCAGGCTGAAGGAAATGGTTGTAACCGGATTGAAGGGATTCGGATGGTTGCCCATCAATTCAAAGGCGAGGGGCTTATCGTTGGCCGCCACGGGAATGCCCACGCAGTTGCCGGCCTCCATCATGTAGCCGATGGCGTTCTCAAGCAGGGTGGTCATGTGGACGTAGCTGCCATGGCAATCACCCCAGGGGATGTAGCACTCCAGCGGCTGCGTCATGGCCAGCGCGGTGCCGCCGCCCACCGCGTACTCCGCCGCCGTGGGCGCTCCGGCCAGATTGGTGATGTGGACCAGGGCCTCGTCGGGCAGGCCGACCAGGAGGTCGTGGCTGGCCAGGCTCCCCTCGAACTCCGGGAAGGGCATGCCCACCGACAAGGCGTTGGCGTCGGTGAAGACATTGAAGTCTTCGCCCCCCTCCACGGTTTGCACGCCGCCGGGGAGCTGCATGGCCGCACCCCAGGTGCCGGTCACATAGAGCAGGTGTCCGCCGTTGGCCAGATAACTGTTGAACAGACCCACCGCGTTGTTCAAGCGGATGGCGGTGGGGTTGAAGGCCTCCAGGGTACCTGCCGTGACGAAGACGACACAGTAGTCGTTCAGATTGGTGGAGGTGATCTGGGTTGTCGGGATCACGGTGACGTTGGCGCCCGCCGCCTCGAAGGCGGGCACCACATTCCCGCCCCAGGGCAGGAAGTCACGGATGACCAGCACATCCTGCGCGCCGCGCAGGGCGCCATGGCTCCCCGGAAAGGATGGCGTCCGTACCCCGGGATCCCGCAGGGCCGTGCTGGCGGCAACCAATTGGAGGGCGCACAGGGAGATGACAAAGGACAGACGCAGAGTCCTCATGGGAAGCCTCCTCGCTGAATGCTGCTGAAATCACCACGATTCGATTTTGCTGCGAGCGAAACAAGCAATCCCCATGCCACGATCTTCATGGGGATTTCAGCTTTTATGAAGTTGTACAGAGTGAATAATTACATAGTTAAAGTTCAGAGTTAATTGGAATCAACCTCCGCTGGCTCGTACGATTTCCGTCGTGCTGAACACTAAGGGACACAACAAAGCGGCCCCCGGATGGGGGCCGCCGCTGAGCTTGCTGGTCGACGTGTCAGTTGACGGCGCGCACCTGGAAAAGGCGCAGTTGGTTTGCCGCCGCGGGAATCTGGGCGCTGGTCGCGGCCGTGCTGAGGACCAGGTTCCAGGCTTCGCCCTGGCCGATGCTGACATAGACGTGGTAGGAGGCGGCCCCGTCCACAGCGGACCAGTCAAGCTGGATCTGGCCCCCAGCCATGGTGGAGATGACGAGTTGCGGCACGTCCAGGGCATGGACGAGATAGCTGCATGTTGCTGTCTCGGCGCTGTTGGCGTTGGGACTGGCATCCACCGCGCTCACCCGATAGCTGACGACTCCCGGTGCCGCCACTCCGGGCAGCTGTCCGCTCCAGTGATCGGGTCCGGCGGGGGAGAGGGACACGCTTTGCTCGCCGCCGCCGTTGACGGTGAACCTCATGTTAGCCGTCGCCACGCCGCTGGCGTCGGTGATCAGCGCCGTCACGAGGCGCGGCTCTTCGCTCCAGGTATCCTCCAGGCAGTCCAGGACGATGTGCGGCGCCTCGTTGTCGGGCGCGCCCACGATCAGGGTCACGGGCACAAGGACCGGATTCTCGTCCGGGTCGTTGCTCGCGATGGAAAGCTGACCGGCGTAGGTGCCCGCCTCCAGCGCACTGGCATCGAAGGAAAGAGTCAGGTTGCCGCTGCCGCCCGGCACCACTGTGCCGGAGAGCGGGGTCACCCCCAGCCAAGTCTCTTCGACCGCCAACTCCACTGCCAATCCATTGGTGACGTAGGGCGCATTGAAGACGACCTGCAGGCCATCCGTTCCAGCCGCGTTCTCGATGCCCACCGTGGCGCTGTTCAAGGTGCCGTTCATGCTCTGGTACTGGTAGACAATGCGGCCGTCGGCGTGGAGGATGACCTGGAAGGTCTGGTACTCGCTGGTGTTGTAGCGCGGGGCGGCTAGCCAGGAGACGATGAAGCGCTGGTTGGCGGCATCGGCCCGGTACTTGAGCATGCCCGCCGTGGTCACGTTGATATCGTCCCAGAAGGGGGCGATCAGGTTGTTGGGTTCATCGGCGAGCGGGATGCCCTGATTGGTGTAGGCTGTGCTGGTGCTGGTGAAACTGAGGAAGCCGTTGGTGCAGATCCTCACCGCAGTGTAGGTCGTGCCATAGTAGTCGAAGTCGAAGCCCAGGCCGAAGGGGCCCAGCATGGCATCGTCGCCTGTTCCGGCGTTGACGCCGGTGCCGCTGATGTCCACCCAGGCATAGGCCGGACCGCCCGCCTCGTTGCTGTCCTTCCAGCGGTAACCATAAGCGTCCGGGCCGCCGGCGGCGCGGTCGAAGGTGCCAACGCGCGGATCCTCCTCGCCTTTGGCCAGCTTCAGGGTGGGGATCCCACTCTGAAGGCTGCTGGTCGTGATGGCGGCCGACCATGACAATTCCGCCTGGCCCGTGTTGGCGATGCTCACGGTCTCCGAGCCAGTCTGGCCGGGAGCCAACTGCTTTGTGATGCTGGTCGGCGTGACGGCGATGTCGGGATAGAGGGGCTGGCCCAGGGCAGGCAGAATGATCTCGTCCACCCAGGCACAGTCGCTGCCGGTGTTCACCGAGCCGTCCTTGGAGTAGGTCCAGGTGAAGGTGCGTGCCCCGGCCGCGACCGGGTAGCTGGCGACAGTCCAATCCAGCGATCCGGACCACTGCGCCTGCTGCACCCCGTCGATGTAGAAGCGCAAGTAATCGTAGTTGGCTTCGGAGGAAACCCGGTAGGCGAAGGAGATGGTGCTGGCCGAGGCCACCTGCAGGGCGAGGGTCATGGAGGAGGTCTGGTTGTGCGTGATGGCGCCGCTGCGGGCGGCCCGCGTGCCCTGATAGGTCACGTCGCTCACCACGGTCCAGGGCAGATTGCCGCCCTGGGTCCAGTTCCAGGCGCTGAAGTCCCCCGTCTCGAAGGACTCGGCGGTGAGGCCGCTCGCCAGGTTGAACGCGAGGGTGGTGGCATAACCGCCGTTGGCGCTCACCGCCAGACTGAAGGAAACCACGTGACCCACCGGGGTGGCGGGGTCCACCTGGACGGAGAAGGAATTGGTGGAGGCGGCGCTGCCGCCAAAGGGGATGTCGGGCCAGGCGCCGTTGGCGTCCGTGACGGTGACATAGGGGCTGCTCTCGCTGAGCACGGCCGTGATCCCGCTGGCCGCGGCGCCGCTGTTGGCCAGGGTGATGATGATGACCGGCGACTCGCCCGGATCGAGGGCGCCGTCGTTGCCATCCACCACGCTGACGCCGGCCAGGGCCAGCAGCGGCACGGTGGGCGGGGCGTCGTCGACGCCGTCCAGGACGCCAGGATTGAGGCCGAGCGGGTCCAGCCACTCCATCAGGCGGCTGGAGGCGCTGCCGCCGTAGTTCCAGCTCATGCTGAACTTGCCGTACCAGTCCGACGTGATGCTGGAGCAACTGGCGTAGCCGCCGTGCAGCTGTCCGATGATGCGATGGTTCTGGTCGAAGAGGGGGCTGCCGGAGCTGCCGCCCTCGGTCGTGCCGTCCTCCCACTGCCCGACCTTCCAATGGCTGTTGGCGATTCCCTGAGTTCCCAGATAGCGGTCGCTGATGGCGGCCTGTGAGTCAAAGGAGATCTTCTTGATGTCGCCCGATGGGTGGTGTATGCCCACGTTGCTGGTGGAGGGAGTATCAATGGCGGACCAGCCGGCGAAATGGGCGTTGTAGCTGGCGGGGATGTTCTCGTTCAACTCGACCAGCGTGAAGTCAGAGGCCGTGTTGGTGGCCCGCAGGGTGCAGCCTGTGACCGAGGTGTAGGTCACGTTCTGGTTGGCGCAACCGGGGCTTTCGTAGTTGAAGACGAAGATGTTGCTGCCCGTGCCCACACCGCAGTGGTTGGCGGTCAGGAAGTATTGGCGCAGATCCTGGGCCGTGTTGTTGACGAGCGAGCCCGAACAGAGGGCGGAACCGCCCGAGGTGAGGATCATCACCACGGCGCGCTTCTCCGTCTGCCAGGGGGCGCCCTCCGGACAATTGACGTTGTTGTTGCAGCTGCCGGAATCGCCATATCCACGGTCCGCCTCCACCCGCCCGAACACATTGCGGTAGGCGTGGACGACGCTGGAGAGGCGGATCTCCCCCGTGAAGGCGGCCCAGGCCGGCTCGTAGTACTCAAGGACCACGGCATCGCCGGGCAGGGGCTGGGTGGCGAAGCTGCCGTCCACCGAACAGGAGCTGTTGTACTCGGTGAAGGCGCCGATGACCTGACTTTGGTCGTCGCTGCTGAGGAAGAACTCGGCTCCGGGAGGCAGGTGGAAGCGATCGTATTGGATGTTGAGGCTGTAGGCCCCAGGGCTGGCCAGGCGCAGGCGCCAGACGCGGCCGCCGTCGGGCAAGGCGGCCCAGACCCCAGCGTTCTGCAGATCCAATTCCACGGGAATGGGGGCGCCGAAGCGCCAGGGGGTGGTCGTCTTGTCGGCCGCCTCGTCTTCCGCCAGGAAACGCCCCACATCGGGCGCCGGCAGGGAGACGGTGGGCACGACAGCGGCCAGCGCGTGACGAAAACTGGGCGGTGTGCCGCCGGCGCTGACCTGGGCCAGGGCCGGTTGCAGGCTGGCCATCAGCAGGAGCAGCGGCACAACCCGACGGACCCTGGATACGATGCCTGCGCAGATCATGGATTTCTCCTCCGGCTTGATTGAGCCGCCCTGCCCGGGAATCAGGCAAGGCGGGCAACAGTTGATGTGGTCATTACGGTTGAGCGAAGCTTATCAAGCAAAATTCAGGCCTTGTGCATGATTCCACACACAAGAGCTCTTTTTTTCATTGGCATGATGGGATGTTCAAAATTCACAGTCAGGCAGTGTCCGGGTTGTTCGATTCCCGCCCCGCCCAGGACATGGGATGCAAGAAAGAAGCGGGGTTTTGTCCCCGCTCTGGAAAGTTTGACTCGCCCCCAGTTTTCTTGGACACAAAAGTGAGGTAAATCTCATGGTCCAAGGAGAGGAGAGCCGCATGCCCATCGAGAGGTTCACGCCACCCGCGCCCGGTGCGCCGGAAGGAGCGCGTAGCGCGACTGGAGGCGCGCCGGGCGCAGCGCCCGCCGCAGTCATCCGGTGGTCGGCCAACCGCAAGAAGGACGTCGTGCTGCGCCTGCTGCGCGGCGAGTCCCTGGACGCCCTGTCCCGTGAA